>DRJC01000188.1 GCA_011052365.1 Ignavibacteria bacterium | reverse complement strand
TTTCTTTCCGTTTGAGGTTAGTCCTAAATCTTCATCCGGAATCTTTTTTACTGTTTCAATTTCAATACAATTAACAGGGCAGGCTCTTGCACACTGTAAACAACCAATACAGTCATCCATATTAACATAAAGTCTGTTCCTTTCCCTTGTAGGTAGTTGCGGTTTAACACTTGGGTATTGGATTGTAACCGCAGGTACAAATAAATGTTTAAATGTTACACTCATACCAATAAATATTGTAGAAAGTGCAAGATATATGTTATTAAAATATTCTTTCATTCAATTTATATTAAAGTTATAAGACCGACTATTAGTAAATTTACAAATGCAATCGGTATTAAATATTTCCAGCAAACAGCCATTAGCTGATCAACCCTTAGTCTTGGTAAAGTCCAGCGTAACCACATTTGCAAAAGAACAAACCCGACTCCCTTAAAAGTAAACCAAAATAATTGTTCAATAGGTATAAGCCAATGTAAACCAATTGAATTTCCTAAATAACCAACAGGGGACTGGTATCCGCCAAAAAATAAAATAACTACAATAGCTGATACGGCAAACATATTAGCGTATTCGGCTAAATAAAACATTGCAAATTTCATCCCTGAATATTCCGTGTGATAGCCGGAAACCAACTCTGATTCTGCTTCGGGAATATCAAAAGGTGTTCTATTTACTTCTGCTAAAGTGCTGATATAAATAACCCCGAAAGCAATAATCATAAATGGTATTAATAAAATTTTAGCAATCCCGGGAACAGCTCCACCGAATATCATCCAGTTCCAAAAGAAACCTGATTGTATTTCTGTTAATTCATTAAGATTAAGTGTACCGGTTACCATTAAAATAGTAACTACAACCATAAGTGTTGGTATTTCAAAACTTATCATCTGAGCAACGCATCGCATAGCTCCTAATAAAGTATATTTATTATTAGATGCCCATCCTGCCATTAAAATACCTATTACAACAATACCGGAAATTCCAATAATAAAAAATAATCCTAAATTTATGTTCGAACCTATGTAGGAGCTTGTAAAGGGAATTGCTGCGAACGCAGCATAACTTCCTGCAAAAACTAAAAGAGGCGCAATGTTAAAAAGAGTTTTGTCGTTTGAATCGGCTACGATATCTTCTTTCTGAATTAGTTTTAAAATATCGGCAATTGTTTGTAAAAGTCCGTGATAACCAACCCGCATTGGACCAAGCCTGTCCTGCATATGTGCAGAAACCTTTCTTTCTAAAAGTACGGCGATAAGGGCAAACGGCAGAATAAACAAGAACAAAGGTAATAATGCACTTATTATTGAAGCTAATATTTCGCTACCGGTTAATTTTGCAAAAAAATCAAAAATCATCTGTCTACCTCACCCAAAACAATATCAATACTGCCAAGAATAGCAATAACATCGGCAATCATATGTCCTTTACAAAGTTCACCAAAGATAGCGAGGTTAACAAAAGAAGGACCTCTGACCTTTATTCTTTTGGGATTTACCGAACCGTCACTAACAATAAAATAACCTAATTCACCTCTTGGGTTTTCTACTCTTCCGTATACTTGTCCAACCGGCGGTTTTATTCTTCTTGGAATTGCCGAAGATACATCGCCGTCAGGAATTTGTTCAACTGCCTGTTCAATTATTCTTAGACTTTGCTCCATTTCAAGAATGCGAACATAATACCTATCCCAGCTATCACCAACAGTTCCCATTCTGCCATCACCGACAGGTATATCAAAATCGAATTTATTATAGACCGAATAAGTATCGTCTTTTCTTAAATCCCATTTCATCCCCGAAGCACGGAGCATAGGACCTGTAATACCATAGTTTACAGCCACATCTTTCGGGAGTATTCCTATGTTGGCAGTTCTATCAATAAAAATTTTATTAAAAGATAGTAAGTCATTTAGTTCTTTAATTTTAGGCTTAAAGTATTCAACAAACTCTTTAGTAAGTCTTAAGAAATCAGGAGGAAGATCGCGAGCAACTCCGCCAACCCAAATATAATTGTAAAGAAGCCTTGCTCCGGATGTCATTTCAAAAAGGCTTAATATTTTTTCCCTGTCTCTAAAACAGAAAAGAAAAGGTGTCACTGCACCAATATCAGCACCATAAGTTCCCAAGGCTACAAGATGGGAAGCAATTCTTTGAAGTTCTCCCATAATTACCCTGATGAATTCAACTCTTTCGGGAATTTCCAAACCAAGTAATTTTTCAACTGTTAATGCGTATCCGAATTCATTATACATAGATGCAAGGTAATCCATCCTGTCGGTATAGGGAACAACCTGGGGGTATGTCATTGCTTCGGCGTGTTTTTCAAAACAACGATGTAGATAACCTATATGGGATTTCACATCAACAATAAATTCACCGTCCAATCGAAGTTCCAAGCGGAGTACTCCGTGAGTAGAAGGATGTTGAGGTCCCATGTTGAGCGTCATTTCTTCAGTATTTAAAGCCATATTTTATCTAAAATTTCCGTAATTCAATTTTTAATAAGGTACCTTCATCCCTTGATAATACTCAGGGTCTTTATAATCTTTCCTTAATGGATGTCCTGCGTCCCAATCGTAAGGCATTAATATTCTTCTTAAATCAGGATGGTTTAAAAAGTTGATCCCCAATAAATCAAAAGCTTCTCGTTCGTGCCAATTAGCGTGTGCCCAAACATCAGTAACCGAAACAACATCCGGTTGGTCTTTTTCTACTGTTGTTCCTAAAGTTATTTTGTGTCTTTTATCTGTTGATTCCAAATGGTAAAATACACTCAAAGTTCCACCTATATATTCAAATGAGCCGTCTTCTTCGGTTTTCTTTTCGCCATTTGCGTCATCCACACCGGATAAATTTACTAATGAATCGAAATGAAGATTAGTATCGGAAAAAAGAAATGCACAGACTTTATCAATTTCCAAAGGGTTAATTTTTATATAGTTTTCACCCGCTTGTGCTTCAACAAATTCAATTATTGCTTCCCCGAACTTTTCTTTTAATATTTCAAAAATTTCTTTATCTGTCATGCTGATTTCTTTACCAAAGATTCGTGTCTGATTTTTTCTTGTAATTTCATTAATCCTTCAAGTAATGCTTCGGGACGTGGAGGGCAGCCCGGAACATAAACATCAACGGGAATAATTCTGTCAACACCTTTAAGCACGTGATAACCGTGTTCCCAATAAGGACCTCCGCAGTTAGAGCAGCTTCCCATAGATATAACGTATTTTGGGTCGGGCATTTGTTCGTAAAGTCTTTTAATTCTGATAGCCATTTTTAAAGTAACGGTACCGGAAATAATAATAACATCCGATTGTCTTGGTGATGGTCTGGGAATAACGCCGAACCTGTCAAAGTCATAATGGGAAGCCGATGTTGCCATCATTTCTATAGCACAACAAGCCAAGCCGAACCCAACCTGCCATAGAGAAGATAAACGTGCCCAGTTAAGTAGGTCATCTACCTTAGTTATAATAATATTATCATCTGCGAACTGCTGGTCTAATAATCCCATAAATTCCTGTTAAGATTTTGCTATTTGTGAAACTTTCTCTTTATCAACTTTTAATTTTGGTAAAGGAGGACGTGACCATTCAAGGTCTCCTTTTCTCCATTCGTACGCCATCCCTAATCCGAGTAAAATCAAAAAAATTGCACCAACTAAAAACCCACCGATACCAAAAGATTTATATACATAAGCCCAAGGAATTAATAAGACAATTTCAACATCAAAAATTAAGAATATCAAAGCCACTACATAAAATCTTATGTTGAATTGTACCCAGGGTGAACCAATAATATCTTCACCACATTCATAGGTTAATTGTTTTTCGTGTGTAGGTCTATGAGGTCTTAATAGTTTTGCTACAAAAACTGAAACAGCTACAAAAAAAATTGCAACTAAAATAAATACGAAAATTTTACCGAATTCAGTAAGCATCAACTACAAAAATTATTTTTTAGGGAACAAAAAATTAACACTACCTTTTAGTAATGTCAAGAATTGTAAAATATAGAAAGATTAAAATAAGCAACTTTCTTCATTTTTATTTTAGAACTTGAGCGGTTGAGACACAACGTATAAATTAAAACCCGGTAGAGATTCCTTTATAATTTCTTGAATGTTGGTTGTTCTAAAAAAAATATTCTCGACGGGATTGAAATTTAGTAACGAATGTTTCTGTTACAAAACACAAATAATTTTATAGAAAGAAATTTAGTATTATATTTGTCAGGGTATTTTTGAAATGTTTTTACATTGGCGCGTTCGTCTAGTGGCTTAGGACGCCGCCCTCTCAAGGCGGAGATCACGGGTTCAAATCCCGTACGCGCTACATATACTGTCAGATTAATTTGTAAAAAGCGGAGGACTCGGGTTCTCCCTATGGTATTCCAACAAATGTGTCTCTTCGGAACTTCGGTAAGATCCCATAAGAAGTGCTGCAAATATTAAAAATTTCTTCTAACTAATTTTGAAATTCTCCTCATTTTAGCAAAACCTAAAATATCATCTGAATTTGGAGCTAATATAGCAACGCTGTCGGCTAATACTTCTCTCATAACTAAACCATACTTTATGCTTATATAGTCATTAAGTTCAAAATCAATATCATCACCAAAAGCGCCTATCTTGTAAACAGTATAAATATTTCCATTAATATTTATTTTTTCTTTTGTTTCAACACTACGATTTTTGTAAAATGGGATATTATAATCATTCCAATAATTACCAACTTCTATAGGATAGTTAAGTACCTTTCTTGTTCGTCCCCATATTAATATAAGATTATTACGTGTCTTATTATACAAATTAAAATCCAAAAATAAGTTAATCCGTTTTAGAACATCCATGTTCATATATTTTCCACCCCTATTAATTTTTCGAATTGTAGTTTGCGAAGTAGAGACATGTTGAAATGCTACTATATATAATCCATCATCTTTTTTTTCAAACCAAGTTTTATCTTTTTGATTAGGTTGAGTAACTTTAAATGATTCAAATCTTATTAGATTTTTATAAGAATTACCCAAATTATCTTTTAAAGCTTCAATACGAACAATCGTATTTCCTAAATTAAGTACCTCTGTGTTTTTTATATTACCCAAAGTATCATAATATTCAATTTTATCTGTTGTACTATATTCCCATTCGTGATTTAAAGCAACCGGATAAAAATTGTTATTTATTGGGCTATTGATTGTTGGCTCAGGTTCAGTGCTGTTATTGCAGGAAATAATGAGGAAAGAAAGAAACAGCACTATTAAAAATTTTTTGTGATCCATATTACCCTCCTAAATTTTTATAATAGAACTTATACAATTATTTTTTAAAATGAAATGCAATTGCTTATTAAATTCTAAGAAACTATTTTTTTGTATAGTAATGAATAGATTTGAAAAACATATTTTTGTTTGTGAAAATAAAAGACCAAATGGACACCCGCGTGGCTGTTGCAGTGATAAAGGAAGCAAAGAAATAAGAGCGTTGTTTAAGAAAAGATTGACTGAACTTGGTATTAAATCAAAAGTGAGAGCAAATGCATCCGGGTGCTTGGATGCTTGTGAATA
>DRJC01000187.1 GCA_011052365.1 Ignavibacteria bacterium | reverse complement strand
TTTTCTATTTATATCTATTTCTTGTTTAAATATTCTTTTCCAAGTAATATCTAAATTTTTAAACCATTCTTCAAGATTTAATTTTTCTTTTTCTTTCATTTTTTTATGCAATTTTCTTTTTCATATAAAAGCCAACATCTCGTTATACGCATTGCGCCTGCTTGCAAGTATATTACACAATTTTTCTTTTAATCTATCAATACATGTTCAAAGGAATTTATACATCTTTCATTTTTCAATTTAACTTAATTAAAATTGTGTCAAGCCTCAAATGGAAAAACCAACGGAAAAATATTGTTACTAAATCAAACCCCCGATGTTTCTTCTATAAAAATTATCTTATCATTAATTTTATCGTAACCATATTTGGGAAAACATCGGGGGTTTTTTATAAATATGTGCCGGAGCAACGAATGGTAAATTATTTTTATTATCGGCTGTCAGTAATAAATTCTTTAACGGAGTTATAAACCATATCAACAGTAAGTTCTTTTATGCACTTGAATTTTACATCTTCTCTTTTGCACGTTAAAGGTTTGGGGGAGTATATAAAACAGGGCGAACAGTCCAAATGTAACGAAGCAATTTTATACTCTGTATTCCAGGGGTGAATATAATTTGTGCTTGTCGGTCCTATTATGCCTACAACCTTTAATTTTAAAGCCGAAGCAACGTGCATAAGACTCGAATCATTTGAGATAAAAACATCACAATGTTTCATAACACCGGCGCTTTGTCCGAGATTAAGCCCCTGTGTTGTATAAACATTTTGCGAGTCTATTTCGATTCTAATTTTTTCTTTAAGTTCTATTTCATCAGGTCCACCAAAAATTATGATTTTGCAGTTATATTCCGAAATTAATCTTTTACTGAGTTCAGCAAATTTTTCAGGTTCCCATCTTCTTTTAATGTGATTTTTTAACACGGAAGTTCCGGGGTGAAAACCAACAATTATATCATCGCTGATAATATTGCTCTTCAGCAAAAAATCGGAGGCTGTGGATAAATCATTTTCGTTTAACTGAAATTCCAAATCGGGTTTATCAGCAAATTTTTTACCGGCAATTTTTTCGATTAACTTTGTATTGGTTTGAACATTGTGAAGGGAATCGTCTTCGGTTATTCTGCAATTGTTTAACCACCCCAAATTTTGTTTGTCCATTCTTAAGTAACGAACGGCGGCTTTTGTTTTTGCACCGATTAAAAAACTAATAATGTTATATTCTTTTCGGTTAGAGGGATAAACGTTTATTGTTATATCATATTTTTTACGCAAGGAAAGGATAAATTTTAATGATTTAAAAGCACCTTCTTTTAAGAAATTAAAATAAATAATGTTATTGAGATTTGAATTTCTTTCATAAATATCTTTAGCACCCTTGTACATTACAAGAGCATCCATTTCGGCTTGGGGATAATGTTGTCTGAGCAGCTTTAATGCGGGTGTAAAAATAAGTGCATCACCAATGCCGGAAAGTGCTATTACTAATATTTTCATTTATAGTATCTGTGAAATAAATATTTTTATTATATGTGTAAAATATGCAAAAAAAATGAGGCTGTAACAAAAGAATTTCAATGATATTCTTTTGTTACAGCCTCAGTAAACAATTAAAAAAACATTTTATTTCTTCGGCTGAGCTTTATTTAAACTATCCTGAATTGCAATCAATTTTTTGTACTTCTTAATACTTGCTTTTACGTTTGGGTCATTGGGATAAAGTTTGCTGATGTTTTCCCACAAACCAAGTAGTTTATAATTATCATTTAAGTTTTGATATAAATTAAGAAGAATTCTGAATGCATATAAATCATTTGGATTGTTTTCTAATGATTTAAGAGCTTCTTTTTCAACCTTAGCAGAGATCTCTTTAAATTTAGCATAATTGCCGGCTGAATAATAAATATTTCCAATTTGTGATAGAAGCCTGTAATCAATTTCAATAACGTTGGCTGAAATCTTCTTGTTCATATAATCCAGTACTTCATTTACTTTTGTCTTTTGATTTGTATCAAGGTAGTACATTGCTAATCTTAAAAAAGCATTTCTATAATTTTGAAGCATTCTTTGCTGACCGTCTTCAAAAAAGATAGATCTATCGTTTAGCCCTCTATACTTGAATCCCCTTTTGAAAGTTTTACTAAAACCCGGGTTTTCGTGTAAAAGTTCTGCTCTCAAAGCCGGCTCATTTACAAATTCAACATTAGGTTTCCTTTTTTCAGGGACTAATCTTAAAGCCATACCTTCTATTTTAAAATAATTATCTAAGCCAATTCTACTTTTTCTTGTAGTTGTAACTGAAAAATAAATTGGTCGTTTCCATTGGTTGGCTTCAATTATTTCTTTTACCATTATATCCTGAATTCTTATGGCTTTTGTTGTTCCGAATGTGACGGTATTGTTCATTTTGAATGTAATGCTTCCGGCTTTAATAACCGTAGAATCTTTTATGTCTGCGTCCTTTACAATTTCTGCAATTAACGGAGAATTCGGGTCTTTTGGTAATGGAAGTGTAATATCTTTCGGCTCCCATCGTACGGGTCGAAGCCTATCAATTTGCGAGTCTGTAAACCGGATGTTCACAGTTCCGACTTTGTAGGGATCGTTATTTTTAAGTTCCCTAATGTACCAATTGGTGTTTAACAAACTAAGGTTTACAATTTTAACATCTCTTCTTACGCCCTCAACATCCTGTAAATACCATAGAGGAAATGTATCATTATCGCCGTTTGTAAAAACAATTGCATTTGGTTCAGTGCTTTGTAAAATATTGTATGAATAATCCCATGGCACCCAGTTATTTGATCTATCGTGAGTGTGATAATTTGCTACCAACATTCTTAGCGGTATCAAAACAACACCGAGAACTAAAGCAGTAATAATAACAGCTTTTTTGAATCGAAGTTTTTTGAATTTCTCTTGAATCAAGTCGATAATTCCGCGAATACCGAGCGCAATCCAAATTCCATAAATGAAAAATGCACCCACATAAAAGTAGTCTCTTTCTCTCGGTTGTGGTTGCTGCTGATTCTGGTAAAATGCGGTGAAGTAACCCATAAAAATAAACAGCACCATAAAGATAATCGCAATTTTCCAGTCCTTTTTAAAATGGAAATAAATGCCGAGAAGCCCTATAAGAAAGGGAATTCCATATAAGGAATATTTAGCATTTCCGGCAAAATTTATGCTGAAGGCTTTACCTAACAAATTTCCTATTCCGTTAAATGGGGCAATATCCGGTCCATCATCCTGAACCCAGCCTTCTCTGCCCGCAAAATTCCAAAGAAGATATCTTGTCATCATATGATTCATTTGATATCTCCACCAGAAATCAAGTTCACTTGAATAGTTAGTGTAAACCCCCATTTGATGGGGCTCTGTTGCAAAGCGTCTTTCAAAAATCGGGAAATCTCCGTACTGATCTCTATTTAAATATGAAACTAATTCGGTAAAATCATTGGGTTCGTTTTCATTCATCGGCGGGTCTTGATTAGCCCTTATAATAACCATTGCGTAGGACGTAAATCCTATTAAAACAAATAAAAGAGACATAAATGTTAAGTGCATTGTAGGCTTATTGTTTTTAACAGCATAATGAACGACATACCCTAAGAGTGCAAGTATTACTGCAAATACCAAAACAGCTATAAATGAATTATCACCTGAAATGCTTGCTATAATTCCCGGTAATATTTTTACTACTCCAGGGTAAGTTAGGAACAGGGCAATACCTCCAATAATCAATGGAATATAAATCGAATTTCTATTCATCACTTTTTTCCAGAAAGCACCTATAATTAGTATACTAACACCAACCATTATCATTTTGAACTTCGTATCAAAATCACGGTATTGTTCCATAGAGGGCGGTGTTATATTTGTTCTGCTTCCCCAAAGCGCAAATGCTATTATAAGAATTACACCGAAATGGGCTAAAAATATATATGTAGATTTTTTTAACGCTTCATCGTCGGTTACATATTTTTTAAACATTATCATCATTACAACGGGCACAATAGCAAGGACACTCATTAGGTGTACTCCCGTTGATATACCTAATAAATACGCAATCAATAGTATATATTTTTCGTTATCGGAGTTATCCGCTTTTTCCGACCAACTCATCATTAAATATACAATAGCGGAAAAAAGCAAGGTACTGCTTGCATAAACTTCGGCTTCAACTCCGTTAAACCAAAAAGTATCGCTAAAGGAAAATGCTAAAGCACCAATTGCAGCTGCTATATAAGTTGATAATCCATCTAATAAATTTTTAGGTTCACTTCCTTTGTAACTATTTATGAGCTTTACAGCTATTAAATAAAGAAATAGTATTGAAAAACTACTCGCCAAAACAGAGATAGTGTTTACTCTTAAAGCTAAATTTTGAACAAACGGAACAATAGAAAAAATTCTTCCTAAAATTGTAAAAAACGGTGAGCCGGGTGGGTGCGGAACTTGAAGATAATAAGCTGCTGCTGTAAATTCTCCGGGGTCCCAAAAAGAAACAGAAGGTTGAACCGTAGAGAAAAGTACAACGGTAGAAATTAAAAGAACAACTCCGGCAAATATTTTATTAAGTAGTTTGTAATTATTAGTATCCATTAAAGCCTCAAAATTTAAAATCTATTGTGTTAGCGAGTTGAAAAATTAATAACAAATATATATACTAAAAAATTTAGTTGAATGTATCTTAATTACCTGAAAAAAAATCACTTTTTAAAAAAAGAATCAAACTTCGATTTATCGACCGGAACATTATATTTATCATAGAGACCTTTTAATTTTTTCATAGAAATCGAGTCAAAATCTTCATCATCTTTCTGTCTTTTTATAAACATCTTGTAATCTTCCAATTCTTTCCTGTCGAATTTTCTCTCATAGCTTTTTAAGAATTCCAAATATTTCTTTTGTTCCCTGTATGACATAATGCTGAAGCCTTATTGTAAGAGATATTATTGACCCAGACAAAATAATTAATCTTTAAACAAATTGAAAAGAAACGTCACATTATAATTAATTGACGAATTAGTTTTTTAATTGTTCGATTGTTTAAAGTTAAACTTTATGCCTGACTGAAAATCACCAGGCATTTATCACATTAAAACCAGGCACTTTCTTCTAAGGCGATATTCTTATAATAGCATTGTTAACAATGAGTTAGCATAATATCTACTTGTTGGCACAATTATTCATTTATGTTCTGTAGAAAAAATTGAAAAAGCTTAAATATTTTTTTAATAATTTAATTAAAGGAGAAAAATTATGAAAAACAAATCATCCTTGATCAAGTATATAATTGCTTACGTCATACTTGGTCTTGTTGTTTTTATTGCAGGCTGTAAAGACTCAATTAATGCGCCTGAAATGAACACGCCTACCGGTACAGATACCCAAGTGTTTAAAACCCTTGCCGAACGAGATTCATCTCTTGCATCATTTGAACCTAACTACAATGAAGAAGATGCGATGTTATTTTTGGGTAAGACACAGACGCCAATTTATCCCTTACGTGTCGGACAGAAAATGCGCCGTGTTAGTAAGAAATATGAAGTTAACGAAGTAGGCGACACAGCTTACGTAAAAGTTATAAAAACATTTGAAGGTGTTTTATATATAAAAGCTTCTTATTCACCAACTGATTCAAACACACAAAAAGCCGATACATTAATTGAAAAACCTTTTTCAACAGTTATTACAAGAAACCTGATTTTTGCCAAGAAAAAAATAGGCGATATTCCATTGAAGAATTGGAGATTGGTTGCAATGTCGTTGCCAGAAGGCGGTACACTTACAGACAATATAAGCATTACTAAACTTACCATCACATTTATTAATGGTGAACAAATGGTAATTACCTCTCCCAATGATTACTATCTTACAAGAGGACTTCCTATTTGGAAACAGATACCCGTTGTTGCAAGAAACGAAGAAGTAATGTTGGAAGTTGAAATAAATAGTGCTTATGCAGATACGGGTTTTGTCACGCTAACTTACGGTGGTAACAAACGTGGTTTGCA
>DRJC01000186.1 GCA_011052365.1 Ignavibacteria bacterium | reverse complement strand
TATTTATTACAACATGGATCAATTTTGTGTGGTGGCTATCATAAAAATTTAATTAATTATCTTAATTTTTCTAATGAGGAAATTTCGGATATTAACAATCAAATTAATAACGTAACTATAGATTTGAAATCTATTCTAAATGAAAATATTAATTTTACTAAATTAGAAGCATCTGTAAAAAGAGGATTTGAAAATCATTTCGGTGATTTATTTAAAGAAGTATCACTAAATTATAGTAATGAAGAATTAACAGAAGTTTATCAAGTATTGTAAAAGGTATCAAAGATGAGTACGGAAAAAACGATCAGACGGATTACAACTAAATCCCTGGGACTTATGAAAAGGAAAGGAATTAAAATTGCTGCATTAACAGCTTATGATTTTATTACGGCAAGAATTTTAGACAGTGCAGGTATTGATGTGCTATTGGTCGGTGATTCTCTTGCAAATGTTTTTCAGGGAAATGAAACTACTTTACCTGTTACAATGGATGAAATGATTTATCACACAAAAGCTGTAACCAAAGGTGTAAATAGAGCTATGGTTGTTGTTGATATGCCCTTTATGTCCTACCAACTTAGTGTAAACGAGGGATTTAGAAATGCCGGAAGAATAATGAAAGAAACTTCTGCCGGTGCGGTAAAAATTGAGGGCGGTATAAGAGTTGCAGAAACTATTAAAGAGATTACCACTGCGGGAATACCTGTAATGGGACACGTTGGATTAACCCCACAAAGCATAAATCAGTTTGGAAGCTATAGGGAGCGAGGAAAGACCGAAGAAGAAGCGAAAGAAATTTTTGAAGATGCTGTTGCTGTTGAACAGGCAGGCGCCTTTGCAGTAGTGCTTGAAAAAATACCTGCAAAGTTAGCTGAAAAGATAACCGAAGCTTTAACTATTCCGACTATTGGAATAGGAGCTGGAATAAATTGTGACGGACAAATATTAGTTACCCCTGATTTGTTGGGACTTTATGTAGAATTTCAACCGAGGTTTGTCCGCAAGTACGCAAGTCTTGCAGGAGAAATAGACAAATCAATTCAAAATTACATTAGTGATGTAAAAGAGAAAAATTTTCCATCAGAAGCGGAGAGTTATTAAATTTCTAATTAATTATCTATCACTAAAAATTTCCTATGATCCTTATGAAGGGCTTCATCACAATATTATTATTACTATTCTTTAGTACAAATATTAGTTCCCAAACAAATGTTAGAAAATTTTTAGAAGGTGCTAATATTACTGCAATTGTACCGGGGAATAATAAATTATGGGTTTCAACTTACGGTGAAGGGATTTATTATTATTCTTTTAAAAATAAAAAGTGGACAAATTTTTCCACTAAAAATAAAAATCTCAATAATGATTTTTTTTATACTTTAGCAGTTGGTAAAAGATATGTTTGGGCGGGTACTACCGACGGTTTGTTTATTTATAACAAAAGAAAAAAGAGATGGACTAAAAGAAAATTTGCTAAAGGAGGAGAATTAGGAAATTGGATAAGAAGCCTTCGTTATGACAAATCAAATAAAACATTGTGGATCGGTAGATTTAAAAATTTAACTTTGTATGACGTTAGAAAAAGAAAATATCAAGATTTTGATTTAACAGAAAATAATGACCCCAAAACAAATAACTTTAAAACCATAAAAATTGACGGGGATAGTCTCATTTGGTTTGGAACAGAAGCGGGGGTTCATATATATAATAAAAAGCTTGGACTTCAAAATTCAAAAGCATGGTCTTTTATAGGCAATGTAGGCAACGATTTTAACGGTGACGGAGAAGCAGTTTCTGTATCCGATATTTTATTTGACGGAAAATATGTTTGGTTTGCTACTGATGAATTTGTAACATCAAAACAACCAAAATTTAATGTCGGAGGAATTTATAAGTTTGACAGAAAATTTAATTGGGAAAGAATTTCAAAGAGGGACGGTTTAGCTGATAACGGTGTATTCGTTTTAGCTAAAACCGGCAATAAAATATGGGCGGGCATATATTCTTTTTATTCAAAGGAAAAACAAGAATTAGGCAGGGGATTATTTATAATTGATAAAAGAACAAGAAAAGTTAAAAGATTAGATTTTGGAAATATAGATTTGTTTTCGACAAAAGTGCAAGCTCTTTATTTTGACGGAGCTTCGATGTGGATAGGTACTAATAAGGGTTTACTGGCTTTTCATCTCGATAATCCGTTAGCACATATTAAAAAGAAATAGATTTTAAAATTGATAAATAAGTTGGTATTATGATTCAAATAGAAAAAAACAGGCTTAAAGAGTTAAAAGCTAATTTTAATAATAAAAGAATTGCCGTTATAGGCGATATGATGCTCGATTCATATTTTTGGGGTGATGTAAAAAGGATCTCACCTGAGGCACCTGTACCGGTTTTAGAAGTGGGGAACGAATTCTACCGCTTCGGTGGTGCAGCGAATGTTGCGCTAAATATTCAAAAATTAAATGGAATACCGCTTCCAATCGGTGTGATTGGTTATGATAATCACGGCACCGTTTTTTCTTCATTGTTAAATGAGGCAGGCATAACAAATGGTGGAATCATTGTTGAAGACGGCAGACCGACGACTACAAAAACAAGAGTAATCGCCGGCAATCAACACGTTGTGAGAATAGATAAAGAAAGTAAAGTTTATTTAAATGAAGAAGTTGAAGGAAAAATATATAATCTATTTGAATCTAAATTAAATGAAATTGATGCTGTAATTTTACAGGACTATAACAAAGGTGTATTAACGCCTAATTTAATTAATAAAATAATAGCGCTTGCAAATAAACATAATATTCTCATAACAGTTGATCCCAAGTTTAATAATTTCTTTAATTATAAAGATGTTACTGTATTTAAACCAAACAAGAAGGAAGCCGAAGATGTTTTGGGAATGAAAATTAAAAGCGATGAAGATATTTCAAATGTTGGGAAAGAACTTCTTTCAAAATTAAATGCTGAAAATATTCTACTTACTTTAGGAGAGGAAGGTATCGCTATTTTTCAGAAAGATAAAGATGAAAAAAGAATGCCCACTAAAGCAAGAAAGGTTGCTGATGTTTCCGGTGCAGGCGACACGGTTATTTCCACTTTAACAATATCTCTTGCAGCGGGAGCAGATATTTTGGAAGCTTCATATTTGGCTAATTATGCCGGTGGATTAGTGTGTGAAGAAGTAGGAATTGTACCCATTGAAATGGAACATTTATTTAATATTGCTGAGAATGGAAATTGATGAATAATTTAAAATCATTAGATGAAATTTTATTACTGAGGAAGGACTTCAGATCTGCTAATAAGAAAGTTGTATTTACAAACGGCTGTTTTGATATCATTCATGCAGGACATATAGATTATTTAAATAAAGCAAAAGACTTAGGTGATGTTTTAATTGTCGGTGTTAACAGCGATATATCCGTTAAAAAAATTAAAGATAGTAAAAGACCGATTATTCCGGAAAAGGAAAGAATTATAATTGTTGCAAATTTAAAACCCGTTGATTATGTAATTCTATTTGACGAGGAGACTCCTGAAAATCTAATAAGCAAAATCATTCCTGATATTTTAGTAAAAGGAGCTGATTGGGATATTGATAAAATAGTTGGTAAGGATATCGTACTAAAAAACGGCGGGGAAGTTAAATCAATTGAATTTGTCATACAACAGTCTACAAGTAAAATAATTGAATCAATTATTTCAAAATATAATAAATAGAGTTTTAATAATTATTTCATTGCTTTACTCAAACATTTCATTTGCTTTAACTCTTCTTAATTACAGAATAAAAAATCACTTGATATTCTTAACATTAAAAGTTATTTAATAATAAATTCACAACATATATTTTAAGTTTTGGCTAAAGAAAAATTAAAAATAAAAAAAAG
>DRJC01000185.1 GCA_011052365.1 Ignavibacteria bacterium | reverse complement strand
TGTCACCGACCATTCGGCGACAATTACACAACTGTAAACCAATAAGATGTGTGCGAGAGGTTCAAGTTGTTTCTGCCACTGAATGGTCAGTGGCAGCAGTAAAAATTACATTCATAAAGTTAATTATATAAAATCTTGACCGGTTCGTTATTTTTATTTAGATTTAATCTTAATAATAATAAGATTTTCTATCCACACATATTTAAAAAAAAGGTAAATCCAAAAATGAAAAATCTCTTCTTTGCTATACTTACTTTAACTACTGTATTGTTCTTTAATCAAGCTTTATCTGCGCAGGACGATTTCTTTGTACCCAAAACAACCATAGGCGGTTACGGAGAATTACACTACAATAATGTAAAGCCTGAAGGTGGGCAAGCCACAAAAACATTAGACTTTCACAGGTTCATTTTATTTGTCAGCCACAGCTGGTCGGAAAAATGGTCATTCAAATCAGAGGTGGAACTTGAACATAATATTGTAAATAGTGGAAAGGGAGAATTAGAGCTTGAACAAGCTTATATTAATTATCAACCGAATGAAAATATTGGATTTCAGGCTGGTGTGATACTGCCGTCAATTGGTTTGACAAATCCTTATCACGAACCGCCACTTTTCTTTGGTGTTGAAAGACCTGATTATTCAAAATATATAATTCCTACAACTTGGTACGGTAACGGTGCCGCAGTATACGGAAGTGTTAAAAATATCTCATTTAAATTATCGGTAATGGAAGGACTTAACAGTGACAAATTTTCTGCTTCAAGCGGAATAAGAAAGGGACGACAATCCGGCTTCAAATCAGATGCAAGCAGGTTTTTGTACAGTGCAAATATTGATTATATGGGTGTGCGGGGTTTACTGTTAGGCGGTTCTTTTACATACAATGACGCAAAAGGAAAGATATCTCAAAACAGAATTACTCTGATTGAATTCCATGGTAAATATGAGGCAAACAATTTAATTGCGGTTTTTGAATATGGAAATATCAGTTATGAAAAGGGTAATTTTAAAAACTCAAAGGGTTATTATTTTGATCTTGGTTATAACCTAAAAAATGTTTTCAAAACAGAACCGGATATTATCCCGTTTTTCAGGTATACCGATTACAACACGGCAGCAAATACTGTCTCCGGTGGAAATAGCGAGAATCAATATCACTTTTCTAAATGGATGGTCGGTGTTTCAATCAAACCAATTCCTTCGGTAGTGCTGAAGTTAGATTACGGGCAAAAGGAAAGAAAACTTGGTAACGTAAAAACAAATTTGTTTAATCTCGGTATAGGTTACATGTTCTAAAACAGATTTATGTACTTCAATAAATTAAATATTACAATACTAATTTATTTTTCTATGGGAATATTGATTTATCCCCAGAGTATAAAAAAGAAAACTTTCGATATTATTCACTCGGAATTAGGAAAAGATGTTGAGATCATCTCATCAAAGTTTAAAATTCCTTCGAATATAAAAAGCAGGGTGGAAAAAGAAGTCAGGCAACGTTTTTATTCGGATGTTGTTTATATCTTTAAAATCTCAAAAACAGATTCGGTTTTTAGTATAGGTATACTGGATAACGTTTACGGCAAATCAATGCCGATTACTTTTTTAGTTCTATTTAATACTGAGGGAAATATTTTATCAACAAATGTTATAAAATATAGAGAGTCTTACGGCGGAGGAGTAAAAATTAAAAGCTGGAATAATCAATTTAAAGGCAAGAATTCAAAATCAAATTATAAAATAGGCGAAGACATTGACAGTATCAGTGGTGCAACAATTTCGGTAAGATCATTAACAAAGGGGATAAGAAAATTAACATTACTTTACAGAGAAATTAAAAGTAAATTATGAACATAAAGCTATATCAACTTGAGAGTTCTTTAAAAAAATTCTTATCCGCATTTGTAATTGTTTTGTCCATTGGAGTAATAATGGGATTGACATATTTGAGTCAGACTACAAGCTACTCCACTAAAAAAACAATTGAAAGGTTCAACGGTTCACAAATAAATATTGATGATGAAATGATAGATATTCCCGATACCTATCCCAAACCTGTATCGGAAATGTTATTATCAACGCATAATCATATAATTGGATTTTCACTTCTTTTTTTTGCAATCGGTTTTATATTTTATTTTAATTCAGTCATTAACGGTTCTTGGAAATTATTTCTGATAATCGAACCGTTGGTTTCAACTATTGTAACATTTGGTTCTATTTGGGGGATGAGATTCATCACCAAAGAATTCGTTTATTTAGCAGCTCTTTCTTCGTCACTTATTTATTTATCATTTTTCACAATGTCCACAGTAATACTTTACGAATTAATTTTTAAAAAAGATAAAGCGAAAGATGAATAGACGCGATTTTATTAAAATCGGTAGTATCGGTTTCGCTTCTTTAACCACCGGTATTGGTGTGGGAAGTATATTATTAAATGATAATAAAGAATATAAAAATTTCTCCGTTTATGCTTTTTTACCGGATGATAAAAAAATAATTTTAGATTGTTTAAATGTATTTCAGCATAAAATTAAAAACAGTGAGTTTATATATTATTTAAACAATAAGCGGTTAACCGAAATAATTAATAAAAGATTCTTTGTTGAGAAAGAGAACAATTTTATTGTAAGTAAATCTTTTGTTGATATAAAATTAATCAATGTAAACAATAATACTAAAGGAGATATTTTTGTAAGTAATAATTCAAATTTAGTTTTAGATCCGAAAAAAGATTTTGATCAGAAACTTCTTGCTTTTAGAGAAAGAATAAATTCTAAGGAAAGCAAATATTTATTAAGCATCGAGTTAAAAGAAAGGAACCTTCTATCTAATATTATACTTCCCAAAAATAACATGATAGAAATAACAAATGAAAAAGGATTATTCGAAAAAATTTCTTTGACGAAAAATTACTCATCAGTAGATATTCCCGGCAGTATCGGCAGTACGAAATTAAAGATAAATAACGGTAAAGTA
>DRJC01000184.1 GCA_011052365.1 Ignavibacteria bacterium | reverse complement strand
ACTTGTGAAGGTGGGTTCTATCTTTAAAAAACTTATACCTTTTTTTGTTATTACAAGATATTTAACAAGCTTATCTTTGCCGGAGATATTCAATTCATTTCCATTAAGTTTTAATGAAACACCTCCTGAGTTACCTATTATCATAACAAATTTTTCGTAAGAATTAATATTAATTTTTGATCCGGGAAACAATGTGAATTCTTTGGGTCCGCTCGTATCGGATTGTATTTTGATCCAAGAAGTATCCGTTGCTGAGATAAGTAATGCTAATTTTTTTCCTTTTTTTATAACCGTGTTGGATTTGTTTTTTTCTTGAACAAATCGTTGCTGGTTTTCTTTTCTTACTTGTTCGTATGGTTTTTCTTTTACTATTATTTCGGGTTGATTATTTGAATTGAAGACAAGTAAAGCGATTATAACAACTAAAATAATTCCGCCGATTATTGCCAATGTTTTTGGGTTCTGCTTTTCAAAAAAGGAATTAAAACCACCGGAAGACGGAGTGTTTTGAACGGTTTTATTTTGTTGTTCTCCAAATAATTTCTCTTTAGCATCCGGTTTTTCTTTTTTATCTGCTTGTTCTACTTCTGTTTCTGTTTCATCTTTGCTTTCATTATAGTCGATACCTTTTTTAGCTGCCTCATATTTTTTTATAGTCTCATTTGCATCGAGTCCTATAAACTTAGCATAATCCTTAATAAAAGCTTTCACATATAGTTCAGGGAGAAAAGAGAAATCACCTTTTTCCATTGATTGTAAAAACTTAATATCAAGCCTGGATCTGGCAGACAAATTTTGGAGTGTAATGTCCGCTTTTTCTCTTGATTCTTTTAATTCTTGTGCGAACTTATTTAGCATATAAATTCAATGTTTTTTAATTACTTTTAATAATTTTAGCTGCAAAAGCACCATCGGTTTGATGAACATGACATAAAGTTTGAATACAACCGTTTTCATCTATTAGTTCAGGTGGAAACCTGTTTGTTATATCTTTTAATTTAAACTTAGGATGATTCTGCAAAAATTTGTTAACAATATCAATATTTTCTTCCGGCTCTATTGAGCATGTGCTGTAAACAACAATACCTCCGTCTTTTACCAAGGTAGATGCTTTTTCCAATAATTTATATTGAAGTTCACTCATCCTTCTTAAATCGAGTAAATCGTGTTTCCATTTTATATCAGGTTTTTTTCGTAATGTTCCGGAACCAGAGCAGGAAACATCTGCCAATACCCTGTCAAAATTCCCATCTTCATAATCCATAGCATCGGTTTCAATGGTGTTGACACAAGTGATTCCCAGCCTGTCCATGTTTTTTCTTAACATTTTAAGCCTGCTTTCATACCTGTCGATTGCTACAATTTCACCTTTATTGTGCATCAACCCGGCAAGGTAAGCTGATTTACCGCCCGGTGCTGCACACAAATCTAAAACTCTCATACCAGGTTCAACATCTAAAAGCCTGCAAGCCAAACCTGCGCTTTCATCCTGAATATTAAAAAAGCCTTTCTTAAAACATTCCCAAGAAGTAATATTAGATAAATTTTTCAGTTTGAAAAATTCCGATAAATATTTCCCCTGAGAAAAATCCAGGTTTACCGACTTTAACAATTCTTTAAATTCATCTTGGTCAACTTTTAAAGCATTTACTTTTAAAGTAAGAAAAGGTTTTTCATTATTAATGGCTAAAAGTTTTTCCGTTTCTTCCCTTCCGAATCTTTTTAAATATCGTTTAACCATCCACGAGGGGTGTGAATAGTATGCAGTTAAATAACCAGGTAAATCTTCCTCCGGGTTTGGATACCTGATATTGTTTTTGTTTTTTAAAATGTTTCTAAGTACTGCATTCGTTAAATCCGCCGGTTTTTGTCCCTGAAGTTTTTTTACAAATTCAACCGCTTCATTTACGGCAGCATAATCGGGAACTCTATCCAAAAATAATATTTGATATAAAGCTACCCTAAGTCCGTTTTTTAAATTCGGTATTGCTTTTGAAAATTGTCCTTTATAAAAACCGTTTAGTATCCAGTCTAATCTTCCCATCCATCTTACAACGCCGTGAACAATTTGAAAGAGAAGTGCTTTATCCGGACCAATTAATTCAGGATCTTTTAATTCAATATCCAACAGTTTATCAAGATATGCGTCTGTCCTTTCAACCCTGTTTAATATTTTAACTGCTCTTCCTCTAACCCCTTCATAAAGGGCTTTTATTGTATGTGCTTCGGTATGTACTTTGGTTTCACTCATATTTATTTATATTCTTTTCTTTCTTTTTTTGTGAGATTAAATATTTTTTCAAACAATTTTTTATCGATTGAATTAAAAGTTTTGTTACGCCTTCCGTAAACAATTGATGCTGTTTCTTCGGCTTTACTTAGTTTGTATGTCTCTGAAATTTCACATCCTCCCCAGGTATATGACGGAATATATTTATCAGGAAATCCTGTTCCGTAAATATTGCAAGAAAACCCTAAAACCGTAGCGGTATTTAACATAGTATTTATTGCGGTTTTTGTATGATCGCCGATAACAGCACCTAAAAATTTTGTGCCTGTATTTATTAGTTTTCCGTTTATTCTTGCTTTAATATATCCATAATTATTTTTTAAATCACTACAGTTTGTATTTGCACCAAGATTTACCCAACTTCCAAAATATGCATGACCAATAAAACCTGCGTGCTGCTTATTGGAATAAGAAAGCATAATTGTATCTTCAACTTCCCCACCAACTTTACAATACCTGCCGATACTTACATTATCATAAAGAATTGCGGCACTTTTTATTGTTGATGATTCACCGATATAAACCGGTCCTTCAATTACTACATTTGGATGAATAAAAACATTTTTATCAATACAGATTGGTCCTCTTGATGCATCCAATACTGCGCCGGGTTTTATTTTTACTCCTTTATTTACAAAAATATCTTTTCTGTTTACACAATGTACACCGGCAGGCAGTTTTTTTAGAAATGAAGATTTAAACTTTTTAGTAAAATACTTACTGTCATTTACTAATTCTTCTTCATTTTTCTTTATTAAATCCCAAATATATTCTGCTAATTTTATATCAACTTGCTCGGTTGGGATATTTCTAAAATGATTTTTGTTAAACTTTTCAGGCAAATTCTTTTTAAAAGACAACAACTTATTACCAGATAATTTTGCTGCTACAACATTACTTCCTGATAGAAAAAGTTTGTCATCCGATTTTTTAGTCCTTAATAATCTTGATAAATCTTTATTAAATAATATTCTT
>DRJC01000183.1 GCA_011052365.1 Ignavibacteria bacterium | reverse complement strand
ACAGAAAATTTTTCGTGTACTTCGCATCTGCCTTTCCATCCGATCATTTGATAATCAAGAATATTGCCGTCGTTATTTTCCGGTTCCGTACCGGGCAGGATTTGCGGAAATATAATATGCTTGCCTGTTTCCCTCGCTACGTTCTTTGCTAAAAATTCATCCGGTAAAAATATTACCGTTTCGGTATTTAAAGAATTTACAACCGAAACTGCATTACTCGAGGTGCAGCAAATATCGGATTCCGCCTTAACATCCGCATAAGTATTCACGTAGGTTACAACCGGAACCGCCGGATAGAGATCTTTTAACCGTCGAACATCTGCAGCAGTAATACTTTCTGCAAGCGAGCATCCTGCTTTTTCCGAAGGTATTAGTACCGTTTTACCGGGATTGATAATTTTTGCGGTTTCCGCCATAAACTTAACACCACAAAAAACAATTATATCATTATCTACTTCAGCAGCCTTACGGCTTAATTCTAAAGAATCTCCTTTAATATCAGGGATTGTGTAAAAGAGGGCAGGCTCCATATAATTATGCCCAAGAATTATTGCGTTTTTTTCTTTTTTAAGATTGTTAATCTTATAAACAAGTTCGGCTTTATATTTTAATTCTATTTCAGGAACAATTCCCTTTAGTGCTTTTTCCATTGAATTATATATACTATTAATATCCATTTTTAACTTCTCACTTTAAATTTATTATCTAAAATAAAACTAATATCCAGAGCTTTAGCTGAATGAGTTAACATACCCACAGAAATATAATCAATACCGGTTTCAGCATATTTTTTTACATTAGTTAGAGTTATGTTTCCCGAAACTTCTAAAGAAATTTTTCGATTAACTAACTTTACAGCTTTTTTAATTTCAGAGGGTTTCATATTATCCAGTAATACCCTGTCACAACCAATCTTCATTACTTCTTTTAATTGTGTTAAATTTTGAACTTCGACTATTATTTTTACACCCGGTTTTTTAAATCGCAAGCAGTTTCCCAACGCATTTTTAACACCGCCCGAAGCCATAATGTGATTTTCTTTTATCAGGATGCAATCGAACAAACCGAATCTATGATTTGTACCACCCCCTATTTTAACAGCCCATTTGTCAAGTATTCTAAATCCCGGAAGTGTTTTGCGAGTATCCAAAATAACGGCTTTCGTCCCTTTAACAGCTTGAACAAATTCGTAAGTAAGACTTGCAATACCGGACATTCTTTGCAAAAAATTTAACGCTGTTCTTTCACCTGCAAGTATAGAACGTGCTCTTCCTTTAATATGTGCTATCTTTTTTCCTTCATTATAATAATTTCCGTCTTTTGCATGACAAGTAATAATTAGCGAAGGATCGATTTTGTTAAACACTTCTTTTAATATCTCAAGCCCTGCAACAATCCCACTTTGTTTTAGGATAAAATTACCTGACCAAATAGTTTTTTCTTTGATGGTTAGATTACTTGTAATATCGCCGGATCCAATATCTTCTTCAATTGCCTTGTTTATAAGAGTAATTGTCTCAGATTTATTTACATACCATGGTTTTTTCAACGCTTTATTTTATCTGCTGCTATGAAATCAAAAAAAATTAATAAATATTATATCAATTGAAATTTAGTTAATACTTATTAATAATATTAATGATTTACTAAAAATTTTTGTTGTCTAATTTATAATTATTAGTTAAGTTAATTTTAATTCCTTTTTAATTGATTAAATATAATTATGAATTTTAATAATAAAGTAATTTTAATAACGGGTGCTTCAAGTGGAATAGGCAAGGAACTTGCTCTAAGATTTGCAAAAGAAAAATGCAAATTAGTTTTAATTGCCCGCCGGGTAGAACTTTTAGATGCATTAAGAGAACAAGTTGAAAATTACGGTTCAGAACTGTTAACAATAAAATGCGATGTAACAAAAAAAGATGAAGTGAAAAAAGCCGTCGGTTTAACATTGGAAAAATTTAATCGAATTGACGGTGCTATTTTAAATTCAGGTGTAGGCATAAAACAATCATTTGCCGACTTCGACTCATCGATCGGTGAGCAGACATTTGCCGTAAATTACTTTGGAATAGTTTATTTTTTAAATGAACTGTTACCCATATTAAAAAAACAAAAATCCGGTTTTGTAGCAGGTATGTCCAGTCTTGCCGATACCCGCGGATTTCCTGTCAGCGGATTTTATTGCTCGAGCAAAGCTGCGGTAACGTCACTGTTGGAAAGCTTAAAGGCAGAATATAAACCGTTCAATGTAAAAATTATTTCTATTCATCCCGGGTTTATCAAAACACCAATGACAGACAAGAATGATTTTCCTATGCCTTACTTAATGGATGTTGAAAAAGCTGTAAATATAATTTTTAATAATTTGAAAAAAGAAAAAAAAGTAATTCGTTTCCCTTGGCAAATGGCTGTTTTAACAGGCTTCTTAAAAAGAATGCCTGATTCTTGGTTTCAAAAAATTGCTGATAAAGATGTGAAACATTAGAAAGAAATAATATTATATAATTTTTTTTTGATTTTGGGGTTTGGGGGTATGAAAAAGAAAATAATTTTTTTAGTATTTCTACTATTTACTATTAATTTAATACCGCAGACAGACACTGCACTTACTTTTAATGAAGTAATGTTCAAAACAAGCAGCGGAACTAATAGTGAATTTATCGAACTCTATAACACCTCTTCAACCGACACCATTGACTTAAATAATTTCAAAATTAAATATTACACATCCGGTGCAGATGTAATTGTATCTGCCGGATTTGGAACATTACTTCCACCAAAAAGTTACGTCGTTATTTTTGAAGGAGATTATGATTTATCGACGGGGATTTATAGTGGACTTATTCCGGCTTCCGCATTAGTGTTAAAGCTCAACAATAAAGCTTTCGGATCGTCGGGTATGTCAAATTCAAGCAGCAGACAACTTATTCTGTTCAATTCCGCAGGCGATACTCTCGATGTTTATACTTACTCGGCAAATAATTCTAAGGGATTTTCAGATGAAAAGAAAACGACTAATAAAGACAACTCAAGTACAAATTGGACAAACTCAACGCAGGCAAACGGAACACCTGGTTTTAGAAATTCAGTAACGCCGCTAAGTTACAATTTAGTTTTATCTACTCTCACAACTTCACCTTCAATTAATCTTGTAGGTAATGATATCAATATATCTGCAACAACTAAAAACACAGGTACACAAACAGCAGGTAGTTATTCAATTGAAATTTTCAATGATAAAAATTTTGATTCGGTAGGCGTATTATCCGAAAAAATATTTTCTCAGTCATTTACCAACTTGTCACCGGATGATTCTACTATTGTAAATACCGTTATCTCAAATCCATCTCCGGGAGTTATAAATTTAATTGCAAAAGTTAATTATACTAATGATGAAGACACTACAAATAATTCAAAATTAAGGACTATCAATATTTTCAATATCCAACATCAATTCAATGATATTGTAATAAATGAAATAATGCATTCACCTGCATCCGGACAGACCGAATGGGTGGAATTATATAATAGGACGGATTCTTCGGTTAATGTAAATGGCTGGTCATTTGCCGATAACAAAACAACAGTAACTTTTACAAATAACGATGTTAATATTCCTTCTAAATCATTTGTAGTTTTAAGCAAAGATTCTACTGTGTTAACAAATTACAGTATCCCTGTTCAGCTTGTTGTATTTAACAACATGCCTTCTTTAAATAACAGCGGGGATGCCGTTATCATAAAAGATTCTCTCGGTATTTTAATTGACAGTTTAACTTATAGTCCATCTTGGGGCGGAAGCAGTGGAAAGTCTCTTGAAAGAATAGATGTAAATGATTCATCAATAAAACAAAGTAACTGGGGAACCTCAATCAGCAGTAATAGTGCTACGCCGGGGTTAAAGAATTCTCTTACTCCTTTTAACAATGATCTAACAGTTACATCGCTTACTCACTCACCGGAATTTATCATTGAGGAAAATAATGTTAATCTTTCTACTACAATTAAAAATATCGGAAAGAATACCGCAGCTTCGTTTTCGATTAATTTATTCAATGATTCTAATTTTGATAATGTTGGTTCAGTAAATGAAATGATCTTTTCTCAAAGTTATTCAAATTTAGGCATTGGAGATTCTGTGATT
>DRJC01000182.1 GCA_011052365.1 Ignavibacteria bacterium | reverse complement strand
AGGAGTCCTCGACTGAGAAATCTTTCACTTTTGTTGAGAAAAGATTTCTCCCTTTGGTCGAAATGACACTGGCGATAGTTCTGCAACAGACCCTACCGGCAAGGCAGGAATGACTTGGCATAATAACATAAGCAAGAATATCAAAATTATATTTCTTTTGATAATGTTTGATATTTGATATGAGTACCTCGCAGCATTTTGTGTCTTTGAAAACATTTACAAAGTCAACCACTGTAGTTGTTACAAAGAAAAATGATTCTTCTGTAAGATTTGTTCTTCCTCTAAGGGGCATAATAAATTTATTTTTAACTGTTAACTAGTAAATTAAAATTCAAGTTGTATCTGCCAACGAGTGGTCGGTGGCAGCAGTGAAAATAATATAAACTTTTTTTTAGAGGTTAAAGAATATTTGGAGTGAATAAAACCCCCAGGTTATTTATACGTAATAATTTAATATATTTCTGGTAGAATACAAAGGGAAAAGTTAAACTAAAATTATTATTTCTGCTTTAATTTTAGGACAACTCTTTTATCTTCTTTATCGAGCATATACTTTTTAAGTGATTCGGAGGATTTAAATATGTCAAGCAAATGCACCTGTGCTTTTAATGATTTCTCTAAAGCTTCTTCGCCCGTTTTGGTTTTTGCTTGTTTACTATTTATAAGGTCGCTTAAAGATTTAGCCCCTTTAACTTCGCTTGTTAGTGCACTCGGGATGGTAACATCAGGTTTTATTTCTTCTTCACTTGTTGAAGTTAATACATTCTTCCCTTCATCATCAACTATTTCTTTGGTAAGTGTTCTGCCGTAATTTAATTTTTTAACTTGATGAAAATCATAATGCTTATCTTCTGCAATATCGTGAGAAATTATTTTTACACCTTTATTTACTACAAATATATCTTTCACTTTTTTATTAGAAATTTTTTCTAAAATCTTCTCAGGTTTCTTTATAGTCTGTTTAGGTTTGTTTTTAAAGTCGTCATCAATAGTAAAAGTGAAAAGTGCATCGGCAAAGACTTTATCATTTTGAAATTTAGCTTCTGTTGCTTCAAGATCAATGCTGTAAATCTCTGCATAATTCGGAAGGTTATTTTTTCTGTTTAATGTAGTTAAACCAACCTGTTGAATACGGAATCGTATTTCCGGTAATTCTCCCTCTTTAAATAAACCCTCTAATTCTTTAACAGCAAAAACGGGATCAAAATATATTAGTTCCTTTACTCCGTTTATATAAATTAAAAACCCGTATTTAACATTATCCAATGTTAAATTACGCATATTGGTCAGCAATCTGTATACTATTAAATTTTTCGGGGCAAATTCATTTAATTGTCGGCAAACATCGGAATAACTAATTTTGTAAGCCTTTTTATCAGGTTTGTCTTTAAAAATAATCCTAAAATTCTTTTCTAAGTTGAAAATATTTTGGGAATAAATGATGATATCATTCTTTTTAATATCTAAAGTTTCTAATAACATAAAACCTACTTAATCTTATTAATGTAAAATACAAAAAATGAATCTTATATTTTAATAAATAATAATCTTATTCAATTCGTTTTAAAATAAAAAATTAATTTAAGCTTTTTTCTAATAAGATATTGTTATAGTTTTTTAATGCGTGAATATAGTACTTGTTAAAATATTCCGTTACCATTCTGTCGGTGTTAAAAAACCAGCTCAATTCTGAAATTGAATTTTTAACTTTCTCAATCCACAAATTGGGTAGTTCCTGTTCGTTTCTATTAAAATATAATGGAATTATTTCATTCTCCAAAACATTGTATAAATCGTGAATATCTTTTTCATCATTAAAATCAGAATTAAAAGAATTTTCCCGGTCACCAATTTTCCAACCTAAATCGGGGGTGAAGGCTTCGTCCCACCATCCATCTAAAATACTAAAATTCAATCCTCCGTTAGTTACTACTTTCATCCCTGAGGTTCCGCTTGCTTCTAAAGGACGGCGCGGGTTATTAAGCCATAAGTCACAACCACTAACAAGATATCTTGCAACTTCAAGATTATAATTTTCCAAAAAGACAATTCTATTTTTAAATCTTTCATCCAAACTGATTTTATAAATAGCTTGAATAAATTCTTTACCGGCATGGTCTTGCGGATGAGCTTTACCCGCAAAAATAATCTGAACAGGATGATCTTGATTGTTCAAAATTTTGTCCAATTTTTCCAAATCACTAAAAATTAGAGTAGCTCTTTTGTAGGTTGCAAATCTTCTGGCAAATCCAATTGTTAAAGCATCAGGGTTTAATATATTTTCTAAATCAATATTACTTATATCTATACCTTTATCCATAGATTGTTTAATAACACTTTGCCTGGTGAAATTTATAAGTTTATTTTTATTTTCATTGTGCACTTCCCAAAGTTCATTATCGGGTAAATCAGTAAGTGAATTCCATGTATCTTTTTTATATAAATCATTTCCCCAAAAATCAGGTAAAAATTTTGCAAATAATTTTTGCATATTTGAAGCAGTGTGAGTTTTAAGATGAACACCGTTGGTTATTGAACCTATTGGGATATCATCCTTTTCTATCCCGTTAAATCTATCTGCCCAAAGTTCTCTTGATACTATACTGTGTAATTTACTGACACCATTTACATACATAGAACTATTCATAGCTAAGTGAGCCATATTAAATGAACTCAGTTCTAAACCGTTAGGTAAATTTCCCAAAGTCATAAATTCATCTTCAGATAATTTTAGTTCTTCTCTATAATATTCCTTCATACATTTATTAATTAATTCCCTTGTAAATACGTCTATGCCTGCCGGTACCGGCGTATGAGTTGTAAAAATATTACTCTGAAGACATAAACTTTTAGCTTCGTTAAAACTTAGTCCATACTTTTCCATCCCCATTTTTGTTCTTTCTAATGAAAGAAATGCAGAATGTCCTTCATTCATATGACAAACATTAGGTGTAATATTTAAAGCTTCTAACGCTCTAATACCGCCAATTCCCATTACAATTTCTTGCCTTATCCTGGTTTCAATATCTCCGCCGTAAAGTGTCTCTGTAATTTCTCTATTTTGTTTTGAATTAATTTCAATATCAGTATCAAGTAAATAAAGAAAGGTTCTTCCAAGATTGATTTTCCAAATCTGGATAAAAACATTTTCACCTGCTATTCTTACTTTAACTTTTAAAGGTTCATTATTTTCGTCCCTCTGAAGTTCAATCGGTAGCTTGTGAAAATCTTCTATTATATAATATTCTTTCTGCCATCCTTCTTTATCTAACGCTTGTTGGAAATATCCTTTGCTGTAAAGTAGCCCGATTCCAATTAATGGGATTCCTAAATCACTTGCTGATTTTATATGATCACCTGAAAGTACGCCTAACCCACCTGAATATATTCTTACACATTCTGTCAGCCCAAATTCAGCTGAGAAATAAGCGATTGTTAATTTGTTTTCATTAGGATAATTTGTTTTGTACCAGGTGTTGCCATTTAGATAATTTTGAACTCCCCTGCTTACATTTAAGAAAAGATGTAAAAATTCATCATCTTCAAATAGATTTTTAAACCTTTCATCATCTATTGCATCCAATAACTTTATAGGATTATGACCAACTTTATCCCATATATCTAAATCGATTTTTTCAAATAAGTTTCTTGTTTCCGAGTCCCAAGACCAAAATAAATTATTTGCAATTTTGTACAATGTTTCTTTTTTGTCTGAAATATTTTCCATAAAAGTAGAGTAAAATTTAAGTGATTATATATTATTATTATTTTAAAAAAAGCTTTAAAACATTCTAAGTTTTAAAGCTTTTTAATTATCTGAGTTTAAATTACAAAATTATTTTTTATATGTTTCTAAAATATATTTAGCCACTGCCTTCGCCTCATTTGGTTTGAGTCCCGGGTTAGGCATTGGAGGGTAATTAGGTTCAATTTTTTTAGGGTTCATAATAAATCCAACCAATTTATTCGTATTACCTTCATATTTTTTTAAAACTTCATTATAGGGAGGACCAACGATCTTACGATCAAATGAATGACAAGCAGAACACCTTGTCTGAAATACATCTTTACCGTTTATTACCGGAAGTTTATTTGTTTCACCTTTTAGGCTTGCAAATAATACATCATATTTTTTATTAAGTTTAAGTGTTTGCAGCTTTGTAGCATTGTCCATAGATACCTGGTCTATTACTAATGAAAAACCTAATGAGATAATCAATAGACCAAACAAAATGCCGCTATAATTTGACTTTTCATCCTTAGTCATAGCATAGAGAAGATTATAACAAATAAATAAAACAAGTAGAACTAATCCCGAATAAATAAAAATTGATGAGGATAAAGCCGACTTGGGTAATGCTAATAAGTCTGAAGTTAAAAACAAAGGGATTAAAGCTGAGAAATAAAAAGCAGTTTTAACTCCTACATTTTTTGCTAATTTTTTATACTCCTCATCTATTCCTTTTAGTCCACCTTCCCAGAAAAGAAATCTAAATAAAATTGCTCCCCCCGTAATAGCCATTGCAAAAGAAAAGAAAAAGAGTAATCGTGAAATAACATCAAATGATAAAAGAACTGCAAATACATTTTGTGACCCTGTTTGTTCAGGATAAAGTGCTAAATTTAAGCCTCCTAAATAAAACCATATAGCAAAGACAAGTATAATTACACCATAATATCCGGCGCTAACACTTAGTCTTTTAGTTGCTTTACTAAACTTATTTATATCATCACTTATAATTTCATCACTTGGTTTAAAATTATCTAATGAATTAAAAATAAGATTAAAACTAATTGAATACCGGTATGTGTAAATAAATATCAGTGCTACAATAACCAATAAAAAAGCGATGAATAAATATGTAACAGCAAGGCTTGGTGTTGAACTCAGCAGTTGAACATAAATAATCATTAATGTAAGTAAAGGAACTATCCCTAAGATTATGCCCACATATTTATTTACAGTGGACATACTAATTAAATCTTTAGCAAAATAAAGTAGGTGTTTATTTGATTCAGTATTCCCTTTTTTTCTAAAGTAAAGAGAAAATAACGTAGTGCCAAAAATTATACTTATAAAAGGTATAAATATAAGAAGAACTAATGTTGCTAAATAATGAAGTAATTCTATGTGCACTAGTGATTGAGGTATGACAAATTTATCTAAAAAATCCATTTTTATTCTCACAATTTCATTAATATAAAACGAACAAATTATCTATTGAAACAAGAAAAACGACTAAAATTATAAATGTATTAATATTGTAAAAAGCAAATTTAAATTGCTTTGTTTCAAAGTTTGGTTTTAACAATTTAAATGCATCCCAAGTTAACCAAAATCCAGTTAATAAGAGAGCGATACTTATATAAGAAGATTTAACAAGCCCAAATATCGGTAAAAACAAACAAATAATTATTGTTGTTAAAATCCAAATAAAAGTAATTCTACCCAATTGATCAAGGTTAAATATCTTTGTTAATGACGGAAAACCTGCATTTTCATAATCTTTACCGAACATAAAAAGCAAAAGCCAAAAATGTGGTATTTGCCAGATAAAAAAGAAAAAAGAAACGAAAGCAATTCTAGGGTCTGATAAACTACCACCGCCTGCAATCCATCCAATAGCAGGAGGTATTGCGCCTACAAGTGAACCGGGAATAATTGCAAATGCTGTTTTCTTTTTTAATGGTGTGTAAATAACATTGTACCATATTAAGTTAAGAAGACCTAAACCTAATGCTACAAGTCCTGCTGATAATGATAAAAGAATTGAACCCAAAATCAGCAATACTATTGCAATAAAAAATGCTGTTATTGGTTTCACTTTACCGCTTGGTAGAGGTCGGTTTTTAGTTCTTTCCATCAAAGCATCTGTTTCTTTTTCCTGAACATGATTGATAACAGCTGCGCCGCAAGCTAAAAATAAAACACCAAGCGTCGGTAAAATAATTTTTTCATTAATAGAATTACTTGCTACAATAAAACCAAAAACTGTTGTAAGTGTAACAAAAGATGTGATTCTTATTTTCGTAAGTTCTAATAAAATATTTATTTTTTCTTTCAATGTCATTTTGAAAATTACTTGCTGCTTAACCAGTTATTAAATTTATCTTTAGTTACTACTTTAACTTCAGAACGCATTGTTGCATGATTTAAACCGCAATATTCTGCACAAAATAATGTATATGTTCCCAATTTTTCTGCATTAAACCATGTGGAATTATTAATGTTAGGCAAGGCATCTTTCTTTATTCTAAAAGCCGGTACATAAAATGAATGATCAACATCAGTAGAAATTAATTTAATCTTAATATCTTTGTTTACAGGTACATAAAGTGTATCGGCTTGCTTACCGTTTGGGTAAGTGAATTTCCATCGCCACATACTTGCTGTGGCTGTTATTACCATTGAATCTTTAGGAGGTGTTGCCAATACCTTATAATCAGTCCAACCCAACCAAAAAATATAGAGAACTATTAGCGTAGGAATAACCGTCCAAATAATTTCCAACTTAGTATTTCCGGGTATATTTGTTGCTTTGGGATTTCTTTTTTTACTATACTTTATTACAAAAGTTATTAATAATGTAGTTATTAGAACTAAAAAGAAAACACTAATTCCAACAATTATTAAAAAAGTATTATCTACGCTTTGAGCAAAATTAGTAGCTTGCGCTATCATATATATCTTACCTTAATAATTTGAATAATCAGAGAATAGTAGGGCAAATGTAACAATCAAAAAGAATATTGCAATAATTATAAAAACCTTTAAAGTATTATTTTCAAGTTTTAAGTGCATAAAAATTGTTAGTACGAGATACGTTTTAATAGATGCAATAATTAATGCAATTACAATTATAGCGTTACCGAAATCTATCCCTGCTACAGCCACAGTTATGGCAGTTAGAGTTATCAGAGCAAGCCAAGTAATAATGTATGCAGAGTAGCTATGATTATTTAACGATTGTTCTTCTTTATCTTCCATCAATGCCTCAAGAAATTAAATAAAACAATGGGAACAAGAAAATCCAAATTATGTCGACCAGGTGCCAGTACAATCCGGCTGCTTCAAGTTTAAAATTATCGTTACGATTTATAATATTTTTCATTGTGAACCTCATCATTACAGCAATGACAATCATACCAATGATTACGTGTAAAGCATGAAGTCCGGTCATTACATAGTACAAACCGTAGAATAAAATTTCACCTTGACTTTTACTTAATAAACTTTCAGATCCTGGAAAATTACCAATATTAATTTCATGGCTCCATTCAAAATATTTATTTAATAAAAATAAAAGACCAAAGAATATTGTGATACCTTGAAAAGACAATGAAAGGTTTTTATTCCCTTTACGTATTGCCGTAATAGACAGTGCCATTGTTAAACTACTGGTAAGTAAAATAGAGGTATTTAATGTACCGATAAAAGTGTTCAAACTTTTTGCAGCTATGTGAAACTCAGCTTGATGCGTAAACCTGTAAACGGCATACATTAAAAATAAACCGCCGAATAAGGTAAGCTCCGTTAGCAAAAACAACCACATTCCTAATTTAGAAGCTTTATCGTCTTTGTGAAGGTGTACAGCTGTGTTTTCTTCTAAGCTCAATTTACTCCCTCCGGTTCTAATTCGTTTTGCTTATATTCGTATGGTCCGCCGGTTACAATTGGTATTTCATAAAAATTTTCGTGAATAGGCGGTGTTTCAACTTTCCATTCCAAAGTTTCTCCACCACAATAATTCTTTTCGGTAGTTCTTTCTCCGGATCTTAATGCTTTAATAAAACTATACACTATCAATATTAAACCTAATATTAAAATCCAAGAACCTACTGTTGAAATAACTTGATACGATTGATACTCAGGCAAATAATCATAAGACCTTCTCGGCATACCTAACCAGCCCATAACAAACATTGGAAAATAAAGTATGTTAAAACCGGTGAAGAGAATCCAAAATCCTACCTTGGCTAATTTCTTATTATAAGTTCTGCCAAACATCTTGGGAAACCAATGATACAAACCCCCGAAGAGTCCAAAACCTGCAGTACCAAAAATTATATAATGAAAATGACCGACAATAAAAGTGGTATCGGTTAAATGAATATCAAGTGAGAGCGTACCCTGCATAATTCCTGTTAAGCCGCCTATTGTAAATAGGAAAATAAACGCCAGCGCATATAACATAGGAGGTTCCAATTCAATAGAGCCTTTATAAAGAGTTGCCGTCCAGTTAAAAACTTTTATGGCACTCGGTATAGCGACCAAAAATGTAAGTAGAGAAAATACAAAATTTGCAGTATCACTCATACCCGAAGAGAACATATGATGTCCCCAGACCAATGAACCGAGCAAAGCAATAGCCAATGATGAATATGCAATCGCTTTGTATCCGAATATAGTTCTGTGAGAATATACTGTTATAATTTCCGTTATTACTCCCATCGCGGGAACTGCCATAATATAGACTGCGGGGTGAGAATATATCCAGAATAAATGCTGATATAAAATAGGATCACCTCCTAATGAAGGATCAAAAAGTCCTACTCCAAAAACTCTTTCAACTATTACAAGTAAAAGCGTAATACCAATTATAGGTGTAACAATAACTTGTATCCATCCTGTAGCGTACAAAGCCCAAGGGAAAAGAGGCATCTTAAACCAACCCATTCCCGGAGCTCTCATTCTGTGAATTGTTACAATAAAGTTTAACCCGGTTAGTATAGATGAAAATCCTAATATGAAAGTTGCCGAGAGCGTAATAATCATATTTGTACTTGTTCTTATACTGTAGGGGATGTAGAATGTCCAGCCTGAATCCGGTGCGCCGCCGGGTAGAAAAATAGCAATAATTACGAATGCTCCGCCTATAACATATAGGTACCATGTTAATAAATTCAATCTTGGAAACGCAACGTCTTTTGCACCAATCATAATCGGTAAAAAGAAATTACCGAAAATTGCAGGAATACCGGGAATCACAAAAAGGAAAAGCATAATTATTCCGTGTACTGTAAAAAACGCATTGTATGTCTGCGCTCCTACAATTGTTCCTCCCGGTGTAAGTAACTCAAGTCTTATTAAAAATCCTATTACTACACCAATTAGGAACCAAGCTGAAATAACCACCAAATAAAGAATAGCTATACGTTTATGATCTGTTGAAAGTATCCAGCCTAACAGACCTGAATGTTTACCTTTGTAATCAAGATAACTTTCATGATTCTTTGTTTTTATAGCCGTAGAATTATCTGCCATTAAACTAGCCTCTTGTTATCTAAGTACTTTTTTTCTTTCTTACCAAAATTAGTATAACCAGACCTACTGTAAGAATTGTACTGGCTCCAGCTACTTTCAGTATATCAAAAACATACGTTCTTCCCTGTGGATCATAACTAAAACAGAACGCTAATAATTTACCAACACTTGGAATTATATTACCTTTAGTTGCATCAATTACTGCAAGCTTAAAACTAAAAGGTAATATGGAAAATCCACTGCTCTTTCTATACCTCGGATATAAATACCTACTTAACTTCCCATCCCTAGTCAAAAACATTACAGAAGTGGTATGTATAAATTGAGTCCCTTCCCTTTTAAAATGAAAACCTGTAGCATCAGCTATCTTTTTTATGTTATTATAACTACCGGTTAAAAATTCCCAACTATCAGGAGCAATTTTCTTATCAATTAAATTGAGTATTTCCTTTTTCTTTGCTGCTGCAATTTTTGGTGTTTCTCTTTCATCCATACTTAAAACTACAACCCTATAGTCTATCCCTGGTTCTAAAGTAGATTTGTTTATTACTTCGGCAAGTTCAGTCATTAATGGAGTACAAATACCAGGGCATTTATAATAGACAAAGGCAAATACAACAGGTTTATCATTAAAAAGATCTTTAAGCACAATCTCTTTTCCCATTGAATTTACAAACTTAACATTCAATGGTATGTATTTACCAAGTTGTTCGTCTATGTTTATACCATTTTTATCATACCCATTAATATTACTCTGAAAAGGCATTATCAAAATTGACAAAACAATATAGAAGAAGATACTATTTAGTTTCATTTAAGGCTTAGTGAATTTGTCCACTCAAAAAGATAAATAGGCTGTCCCATTGCGTGGAGGATAGTTGAAAGACTTTCCCGTTAAAGCCATTATTAGTTGCATCGTTTACAATAACATTAATAAATATTTGTTGATCCTTTTTCCAGTATTGATCAGCATTTAAAGTTACCAAAGCTGAAAATTGATTATTAGTTACCTGATAAAAGAGTTTTTTCCCTTCATTCTCATTCATGCTTTTAATTGATGTAATTATTCCTTCAATTTTTTTCTCGGTCTTATTGTTTTCTGATACAATCAATTTATCTGCAAATTTTACAGGTATTTGTGCAGGTATAGATGCACCTTCGGATAAATTATAATTCAGATCTAAATTAAGTAAATCTTCGTCTGTATCTTCAGGTGGATTCGGAATAAAAGCAGAACGTATAAAACTTCCCAAAGCCAGTTTATATTCCGGTAATAAATATTTGTAAGAAGCCATACCGGTATTTGGAATTCCTTCTTCCAAGGTTTTGTAAATTTCACTCAGTTTCATTCCATTTTTCCACCCGGTAGTTTTAGTAAAATTCCTTGGTTTTGGTACTAATGCACCGCCGGCAGGTCCATCACCTTTGCCTGCAGTTCCGTGACACGAAGAACAATTCTGTTCAAATAACTTTTTACCTTCAGCAATTAAACCGGTTAAAGAATCTTTAAGTGAAAAAACATCGATAGGAGGAATTACTCTAGCTTCTTGTAATGGTAAATCTTTCTCAACTACTTGTGAATTTAATCTTGGGGGAATTGTTTGCGTAGTTATCTCATTTAAATTATAAACGTAAATCAATCCAATAGTAGTAATAACAATTATTAAATAGACATAAATACTTGAAAGGAATGCTATAGGTTTTTTATTAAAAAATTTAAAATTATTATTTTCAGAAGATTTCATATTTTCCTTCAATTATTAAAGATGAAAATCTAAACCACGTTGTAGCTTAGGATCTTTCACAGGTAATAAATTATGTTTTTCAAACATTCTATTAAACATATAAATTATTAATCCGATTGTAGCAACTAAAAAGGAAATATCCATCCAACTAAATGAATATTCCAGTCCGTTAGCATTCATGCCCGGCATTACTAACCAGTACAGATCAATAAAATGCATTGCTAAAATCCAGATAGAAATAAACTTTAATTTTTTAAAGCTTGTTTTAGATTCGTGTGAAAGCAAAACAGCAAATGGAACAATAAAATGCCCAAAGATTATAAATATCGAAACTATTTTCCATCCACCAGCCCATCTCTGCATAAACCAAAAAGTCTCTTCAGGTAAATTACCGTACCAAATTAACATATATTGTGAGAAAGCAATGTAACCCCAAAAACTAATGAACACAAACATCAAAGTTCCGAGACTATAAAAATGATCCTTTGTTATTTTAGGATGAAGGTATCCTTTCTCTTTCAGTTTTACTGCAATATACGTTAAAGCAGCCAATGCCGAACAAGTTATTCCTGCAAAGAGATAAACACCGAACATAGTTGAGAACCACCTTGTTTCGAGACTCATTATCCAGTCTATAGATAGGAGCGTTACCGTAATTGCAAAAATAGGAATGAAGATAACAGAAAGTTTAACATTTTTCTTTGTCAACAACTGATCCCCTGTTTCATCTTGTTTACGACTGTACTTAATAATTAAATAATAAAATAATCCCCAGAGTATAAGGATAACGTATACTCTTACCGAAAAGAAAGGGGTATTTAGATAAACTGATTTTGCCTGAAGCATTGGATCTTTAGCTACTTCTGCACTATGGGACCAACTGAATAAGCTTTGAACACTTAACAGTAATGGTATAATTAAAATTAAAAGAAGTGGTAAAGAAGCTGCTAAGAATTCACTTATTCTTCTGAATGGTGTACTCCAGACAGCGTTAGCTGCATATTCAATTGCAACTAAAAGAAGTGAGCCGACAGAAATACTTATTAAAAACAAAAATGAAGTTAAGTAACTGTAAGCTGCTCTTCCGGGGTCTATAAAAAACCCTATTAATCCAGTGACAGCACCTATTAAAAATAAAATTGCACCAAGTTTACCAACACTTTTTGGTAACTCTTTTTTTATATAACCAGAATCATTATTGGCCATTAGTGGAAGACTCCTTTTTAATCTCAACTAAATCTGATTTTTTTGCATTCTTAGCCCTTTGCAACACTCTTATGTAATCAACAATAGCCCATCTTTCTTTCCTAGAAATTTGTTTATCATAAGCCGGCATAGAATTTTGTCCGTTTGTAATGATGTGATACAGCATACCGTCTTTGTAGTTTCTAACTTTATCTGAATGCTGTGTAGGCCCGGTAGGAAATTGACCGTTAAGACGGCTAGTTCCTTCTCCATAATCACCATGACAAGGACTGCAAAAAGTTAAATATTTTTCTTTTCCTAATTTCAAAATTTCCTTTGAAGGTAATGTTGGGTTCGACAAAACTTCTTTCGGGTAAGCAATTCCTTTATATGGATATGGAATAAAGCCCCTGGCAACAGTACCTTCTACAGGTGTCCGCATACTTCTTTTGTCGGCAAAAAACAAACTGCTTTCTTGTGGATTTGATTTGTCTTGGTATTCCATCCAATTGAAAGGAGTCATATACATAAGTTTATTTAGCGTAAAATAAGTAGCGCCAGATATACCAACAATTACAACAAGAAGAAACAGCATAAACTTCGGTTGAAGCATTCCATACTTTTCTTCCTTCGGCAGATATATTAATTCTATTGAAGATGCTCCTAAAGATTTAAATAATTCTATTATTTCATCTTTATCAAATTTTTCATCTTCGGCTAATATATAAATACCGTATTTGTCAACTGATACTCTCTTCATATAGTTAGTATCGTGCAAAGGATGGTTATTATACGGTAATTTGAAAAATACTGTAATCAGAGCAATAAAGGTTGCAACAGCTCCAAATAGTATGCTTGTTTCAAATGTAATTGGAAAAAATGCCGGTAATGAAAAAAATGGTTTACCACCTATAAACAGTGGATAACTTTCGGCTAAAGTCCACCACATAAACAAAAGTATAAATGTACCTCCGAACAACCCAGCGGCAAGAGTAACATAACCAACTTTTGAGCTACTTAGACCCATTGCATTATCCATACCGTGGATAGGATAAGATGTGTTAACATCAAATTGTTTGTAGCCTGCATCTTTTACTTTTTCCGCAGCGTGAATTATCCCGTCGGGTTTGTCAAATATTGCTGCTACTGAATATAATTTATCACTTCTTGCCATTAATTTGCTCCTCCATGGTGTGAAGGCTGCGCACCTTCAACCACAGCTTTAATTTCCGACATTGAAACTACAGGTAATGTTCTTGTAAACATTAATATCATCGTAAAGAACAACCCGAAACTTCCTAATAATATTCCCAGATCAATTATGCTGGGAGTAAAGTATGTCCAACTGGACGGAAGAAAATCTCTTTGGAGTGAAGAAACTATAATAACATATCTTTCGAACCACATACCTACATTTACAAGAATAACAATTACAAACATTGCCGGAATTGACCTTCTAATTTTTCTAGACCAGAAAAATTGTGGGAATAATGTATTACAGCTAACCATAATCCAATAAGCCCAGGCATAATCACCAAATGCTCTATTTATAGCAACATATTGTTCGGTGGGAACTCCACTATACCAAGAAATGAATACTTCCATTAAATACGCATAACCAACCATTGAACCCGTTAAAAGAATAATTTTGTTCATTTTATCCAGGTGATTCACAGTGATTATATTTTCCATATCAAAGATCTTTCTAACTACTATTAATACTGTAACCACCATTGCAAAACCTGAAAAAATTGCACCGGCTACAAAGTAAGGAGGAAAAATAGTAGAATGCCAGCCTGGTACAATTGCAGCAGCAAAGTCAAAACTAACAACAGTATGTACGGACAAAACCAACGGAGTAGCTAAACCTGCAAAAATCATATATGCTTTTTCGTAGTCTCTCCAATGTCTATTAGAGTGTCTCCAACCAAGACTAAAGAATGAATAAACAATTTTTTTAATTTTACTTGTTGTTTTATCCCTTAATGTTGCAAAATCAGGAATCAGTCCGAGATACCAAAATAAAATTGAAACTGTCATATATGTTGATACTGCAAAGACATCCCAATCTAACGGAGAGAAAAAGTTTGGCCAAATATTCATTGAATTCGGATACGGAAATAAATAACCCGCAAGCCAGGGACGTCCTAAATGAATAATCGGGAATATGCCTGCACACATTACGGCAAATATCGTCATCGCTTCGGCAAAACGTGCTATTGCATTTCTCCATCTCTGTCTTAACAAAAAGAGGATAGCAGAAATTAAAGTTCCGGCGTGAGCAATACCAACCCAGAACACAAAGTTAGTAATACCAAATCCCCAAGCAATAGTTTGGTTATTGCCCCAGGTACCAATACCATAATAAAATGTTATACCGGCGGCTATTACTCCAATTAGAAGCATGGTAGATGTTATTGCAAGAGCAATAAAATATTTTTTGGATGGTCTTGTGTCTATCGGTTTCGAGATCAGTTCTTCTAATTCAACTAATTCAGGATTCCTATCAAATAGAACCATATCTTTAGAATAATCTACACTCACGATTCCTCCGTATGAGTATTTCTGAGTTTAGCAATATATGTAACGTTGGGTTTTGTATTTACTTCTTCTAAAACATAATACCCAAGTTCGTGATTTCTGTATTTTACAAATTTTGATTTTTTTGCGTTTATATCTCCAAATTTAATCGCTGATGTGGGACAAGCTACCTGGCAAGCGACTTTTACATTTTCACCAATTATCTTTCTTTTTTCTCTAATTGCTTCCGCTTTTTCTTCCATAATTCTTTGGATACAGAAAGTACATTTTTCCATTACTCCATTTGACCTAACAGTAACTTCCGGGTTATAAATAAGATCAAATAATTGTTCCTCCTGAAAACCATCTTTAAAGCGATCTCTGTAGTTATAAAAATTAAATCTACGTACTTTATAAGGACAGTTATTTGCACAATAGCGAGTTCCCACACACCTGTTATAAATCATTTGATTTAGTCCATCCTCGCTGTGTGTTGTAGCAGCTACCGGGCAAACATTTTCGCAAGGTGCATCGTCGCATTGTTGACATAACATAGGTTGCGTACTGATAATGGGTTCATCGTAAGAGACTGAATAGTACCTGTCTATTCTAATCCACTGCATTCTCCTTCCCCTTCCAATCTGATCTTTTCCAACAATGGGTACATTATTTTCCGAATTACATGCTATCACACAATCGCCACAAGCCAAACATTTATTCAAATCAATTGCCATACCCCATTTAACATCTTTGTATAGTTCCGGATGCCTAGGATAAATGGCGGGAGTTACTATTCGTTCTTCTTCTCTTTCATTTTTTAAGAATTTATGATCTTTTTCGTATTCAGCAACCGTGCCTTCAAAAAGGATTCCACGTTTTTTAAAAATATTTTCAGTTGGCTTTTTTTCAAACACGTGGTGTTCTTGGTCGGTTACTACGGTATAAGTTCCTTCAGCTCTGGCAACTTTTACATTTGTATAAATCCAAGGACTAAAAGTAGGCTTACCGGACATTAAACCGCTGATACGGAATCCTGCTCCTTCGCCAACTCTACCCACTTTTGTTCTGCCGTATCCCGAATCTATTGTAACGGTATTATCGGCGGCACCGGGCTGGATGAATACAGGGTATACTTTTTCACCTGATCCGGTATCAACCTTAATATTATCATTATTCTGAACTTGGAGTTTTTTGGCTGTTTTTTTAGAAATTGCAGCGTAATTATCCCAAGTAATTTGAGCCAATGAATTTGGAAGTTCTTGAAGCCAACCGTTGTTAGCCTGTCTTCCGTCACCCAAAGCATAACTTTCTTTTATTACAACTGTAAAACCATTTGGTTTTACAGGAGAAGTTGTTAAACCTGATAATGAAGAGTTTTTGAATTTACCGAATGATTTGATTTTTTCATTCTTCAATACGACACCGTCATTTAAGATACCGTACCAAAAACGTTTGAATTCAATTTCAGAATTCAAAGTAGGATAAATAGTTGCCCTCCAATTATCCATTAAATATTTATGGTAAAGATTTTCTTTAAATTTAGAGTTCAAACCTTTAACCCATTGTAAAATTACTGCTTCTTTTTGCCGTGTATTATATAGAGGAGCAATTACAGGCTGCTGAAGTGAATAAAATCCTGTTCTCGTTTTTGCATCGCCCCAGGATTCAAGTTGATTGTTTGTTGCAAAGACAAAATTGCTTACTTCGGAAGATTCATTGGCACTTTCGGTTAATGTTGCAACGGTTTCAACTTTTTTAAGTGCTTTTTTATAACCCATATTATCGGGTAAATGGTAGACAGGATTTGAATCAAAATGTATAACAACGGAAACTCCGCCGTTTTTCATATCTGTAATCAACTTATAAAAATCACCGTATGTTGATAAACCGGCAACTGAATAGTTTGAAGTTTTTCTATTATATAATTTTGTATTGCCGAGTATTTCATTTAATAAATTAACGGCGATGTGTGTTTTTTCAGGTAAACTTCTTCCTGCATAAACAATTGATTTACCACTGTTTTCAATTAAATCATTAACAAGGAATTCAACCTTTTTAGCATCTAATGAATATTTTTTCGCGAAAGATTTTAATGAGAATTTTGAAACATTAATTGGAATTTTAATGTTAGTCTTTCTGTTTATTTCATTTAAGAGACTCATTACAAAATTATATTGTAATTCCGGTTTTAATTTAAGGCGGTAATCAGCGTTGCTGCCGGTTAACGACATATCTGCTTCCACAGAATACAGCCTATTAAAATTTTTGACCTTATCAACATCTCTTCCTTCAGCAAAAAGACGTGCATTCTCAACTCTGTTGCCTTCAGTTCCTAAAAAGTCGGACTGTAGGGCAACGATTACTTTTGCTTTATCCCATTTAATAATTGGATAAAAATCGGTTCCGTAACTTTTTTTCCAAGCATTGTTGCGTATGGTGTTATCAAATAATTCATACGAATAAATTTTAGTATTCGGATATTTTTTAGTGAATTCACCTAATAACTTTTTAGTAGTAACCGAATTAATTTGGTGTGTAATAACAGCAATTTGTTTATCAGCGTTATCTAATGCAGTAATAAAGGTCTTATTGGCTGCAAGCCAAGGTGTTTTTAAAAATATACCTGTTTTACTTTTTCTTAGGGGACCTTTCAACCTATCCGGGTCATATAAATCTAAAATGCTTGCCTGTCCCTTAACACAAATTTTACCTTTGCTTACAGGATGTTCAGGATTCCCGTCAACCTTTATCGGTCTTCCTTCCCTGGTTCTTATTAATATACCACAAGAATTTGGACACAAAGTACAAGTAGAAGCATAAAAATTAGGTTTACCCAATGAAATTTCTTCGGGCATTTTATTATAAGGTATGATCTCACCCTTGTCCCTGTAATCAGTACAGGCTGCTCCGGCAAGTGCTGCAGATGCACCGACAAATGCCAAAAATTTCCTTCTCGACATTCCGTTTGCATCTTTTGGTTTTGATTCTGTTAGGTCTTCGTTTACTTTTTTTGAAAATTCAGGGTCATTATAAATTTCTTTAAAACCTTTCCAATAATTCGGTTCCCTTTTATTTTCTGTTTTTTTGTTCTTGGTATCAATTTCTTCAGGCATTACTAGCCTCTATTTTTTTTCTACTAACTGCGAGGGGATTTATTTTTACACGTGAATTATTAACCCTTTTTGGTTTAGCAACTTTCGCTCGACTTTTAAAATTATTAAAAACTAAATATTTTGCCGCAAACACGCTTAAAAAGCCAAGACCTAATGAATAAAAGAATTTTTTCCTCTCAATTTTTTTTCCGCTATTTAATTGCTTTTCTAATTCCATTTTCTCTCCTTTTTACCTATGGCAGGTCCAACAATTCTCCGGACCTTTTTTTAATTCTTTAAGATAGGGCACTTCTTCTTTTGGATTTCTATGACAAGTCAGGCAGCTACTCATTGTAAAAGATTTTACTTGAGTAATTTTATCCATATTTCTAACATCGCCATGACAACTGGTACAATCTATTCCTGAAGTTACGTGTACACTGTGGTTAAAGTAAACAAAATCGGGAACTCTGTGGATCCTTTTCCAGGGAATAGCGATTCCTTCATCATAATATTTCTTTAATTTTTTGATTTCAGGTTTGTCCGTTCTTGCAATTGTATGACAATTCATACAAGTAGAAACTGCAGGAACCATAGCCTCTCTTGATTTTTCAACTTCAGTGTGACAATACTGACAGTCAATTTGCATTTCACCGGCGTGTAGTTTATGTGAAAAATTTATAGGTTGATCGGGGGAATATCCAAGCCCATCTCTCTCAGCTCGTGATACATAATAAGTGATAGCGAATGCTGCTATAACCACAAATATGGTGATTGGTAATCTTACTTTCAGTACATAATCAAGGAACGATTTTTTCATTAATTACCTCTTACTTTACACATTATTATGCAAAAATCTGTATAGTTAATTTAACTTACGGGTATATAACAAGGCTAACTTTTTATAACTTAATTAATAAATTATTATAGTAAAAAAAGCGGTTTTAAGATCTGCCGCATAAAATTTATAAAATTCTGACTCATAAATTTCAAAATCGAAGGTCAAATTTATAAAACTTTATATTTAAAACAAACTTAATATAAGAAGATTGTTAAAAATAAATTATTTTTCATCATTTTAAATTTTATAAATTACTAAAATATTATGTTTTATTAGTAATATTATTTCCGTTGTTTTTTCAAAAGTTTTTTCTAATTATACCTTGGAATTATCCGATAATTCGTTTATAAAACTCACGATATGCCTTGCTTTTATAGGCGAACTTGATTTTTTTATACCGTACCTCAGCTGTAGTAAACACCCCGGGTTTCCGGTTAAAAGTAAATCTGCTTTTGTGTATAAAACATTTTTCATTTTACGGTCTAAAAATTCCATCGAATCTTCATGCCTTAAAATATTATAAATACCGGCGCTTCCACAGCATCGAGTAGACTCATTTAATTCTTTGTAATTAATGTCTTTTATTTCTTTTATTATTTTTCTCGGTTGATCAAATATACCTTGCCCGTGTACATGGTGACAGGCATCGTGATAAGTAACGCAATCATTATAACTTTTATAATTTAACTTCACCGAATTCCCTGTTAAAAATTCCATTACATCTTTCACTTTTGCAGAAAATAATTTCGCTTTTTCCGAATACCCCTTTTCGTCTTTAAGTAATTCTTTGTACTCCTTCATAAACGCACCGCACCCTGCTGAATTTGAAATTAAATATTCATACTCGAAACTTTCAAATAAATCGATATTTGATTTTGCAAGTTTTTTTGCCGTATCCAATTCACCGTTGTGCGCGTGTAAAGCCCCGCAGCAATTTTGATTTTTAGGAGTTCTTATTTTACAACCGGATTTTTTCAGTACTTCAATTGTGTCAATGTTTATATCAGCAAAAGCTACATTCATTATACATCCAACGTGAAAAGCAACATTATATTTTTGTTCATTCTCTGGTAAAGATATTTCATCTATTAGTTCATCGCTTGCAGCATTTGATATTTGCGGCGATAGTTCATCCATCAAAAATAATTTAGGAGAAATGTTTTTTAATAGATCCGTAGAATGTAAAAATTTCCGCAACCAACTTTTTTGATAATGAGAAAGCATCTTCGAAAAAGATTTCAATTTAGTTGAAGAAGTTAGAACTTTATTCAGAAAATACTTTAAAGCAATTTTTTGGATGCTGAATTTTTTCCTTTTATTTATTATATCTTTTACAGTTTGGTGTAAGGTATTATATTGCACACCTGCGGGACAAGCCGTTTCACAAGCACGGCAGCCCAAACAAAATGACATTTCTTCTTCAAATAATTCACCCAATAATTTCTCGCTATTTGCAAAAGCTTTTATAAGCCTGATCCTGCCCCTTGGTGAAGAACGCTCCAATTTTGTAATATCGTAAGTAGGACAAACAGAAAGACAGATACCGCAATGGATACACTGCGAAAGGAGATCATCACTGATCAACACGGATAGATTTTCTCTTTGCCTATCCACTAAACGGCTTTATCTGGTTTTTATTAAATGGAAGTGCACCTTCACAACGAGGTGTATTTGAAAATATCTTACCGGGATTAAAAATATTATTTTCATCAATTACCGATTTTATTTTTTTCATCATTTCTACACCGGGAATGCCCGCAACATTTTCAAGAAAATCTTTTTTAGTAAGACCTGTTCCGTGCTCACCTGTAATGGTGCCGCCTAATTTTATTGCTTCGTTAAAAATAAATTCAAAGGCTTTGTGTGCTCTGTCTATTTCGGAAGTATCTCTTTCGTCCGTAAGGCAAGTCGGATGAAGATTGCCGTCACCTGCGTGCCCGAAGTTAGCAAAGATTAAATTGTTGTCTTTGGCAGCTTGTTTTACTTTTTCAATGAGCACCGGGAATTCCGCTCTCGGTACGGTTGCATCTTCTAATATCGTTGTTGGTT
>DRJC01000181.1 GCA_011052365.1 Ignavibacteria bacterium | reverse complement strand
TACGGTACTTGAAAAATTTGGAATCAGCTTAAACACAATGACTTTAGGCGGGCTCGCAATTGCTATCGGAGAGGTAGTTGATGATGCCGTAATTGATGTTGAAAATATCATAAGACGTTTAAGACAAAATAAAGGGTTACAGCATCCCAAACCGATGTTCCTTGTAATATTAGATGCATCTATAGAAGTCAGAAGCGCCGTGGTTTATGCTACATTTGCAGTTGCTTTGGTTTTTGTGCCTATTTTAACAATGAGCGGAATAGCCGGCAAATTATTTTCACCGCTTGGAATATCATATATACTTTCAATAATGGCTTCGCTTTTAGTCGCTTTAACGGTAACTCCCGCCCTATCTTTTATTTTATTGGGGAAATATGATTTTAACCGGAAAGAGCCGGTTCTGCAAAAATGGATAAAAGAAAAATATCACAGGGTAATTTTACTGGTCGAAAATTCATCTAAAACAGTCATGATTTCAGTGGCTTTAATTTCATTAGTCAGCATAGCTATGATCCCTTTTTTCAGCGGTAGTTTTATCCCGGAATTAAAAGAACGCCATTTTATTCTTCACATGACTGCATTACCCGGCACTTCACTTAATGAATCGTTGCGAATAGGCAAAAAAGTCGATTTGGCGCTTTTGAATTTGCCTTTTGTTAAATCGGTAGATCAAAGAGTTGGCAGAGCCGAATTAGGTGATGATTTTTTAGGTACGCACGACAGCGAAATAGACTTGAACCTAATTCCGATGAACGGTTCTGAAGCAGAAAGTGCACAAGAGAAAATTCGAAATGTTTTAAAGAATTTTGCCGGTGTAAGTTTTGTACTTAACACAGTTCTTAAAGAAAGAATAGAAGAAACCCTTTCGGGATACACGGCGCCTATTGTGATTAATATATTCGGGAATGATCTCGATATGTTAGATAAAAAGGCTGAGGAAGTTTCTTCTTTATTAAAAAAAACACATAATGCAGAAGACGTTAAAATTCAATCTCCTCAAGGTATGCCCGAACTATTAATTCATCTGAACAAAAATGCTATGAAAAAATGGGGGATCAACACAATTGATGCCTTAAATGCCATACAAACTGCTTATGAAGGTAAGGTCGTAGGACAAATATTCAATAAAAACAGGGTGTTTAATTTAACCGTTAAACTTGAACCGAAAATAAAAAATTCAATTTCACAAGTATCTTCCCTGCCTATAAAAAATTCCGATGGGAATTATATTTTACTCGGACAAATAGCCGGTATTTACGAATCTACCGGAAGATATGTTATTCTTCATGAAGGCGCTAGAAGGGTACAAACAATTACCGCTAATGTTTTAGGAGGAAATGTAAATTTATTTTTTAACAAAATTAAGAAAGAAATTTTAACAAATATCAATCTCCCGCAAGGATTTTATTTTAGTTTTTCCGGCTCGGCAGTTGAGCAATCGCGTTCTTCAAAAAATTTAATAATTTACTCCATAATTTCATTAATTGGAATTATTCTACTTCTTTCGGTTGTGATGAAAAATTATCAAAATCTTATATTAGTTTTAATCAATCTTCCTTTTGCGCTTGTCGGCGGAGTTTTAGTGATATTTCTTTCCGGCGGGCTGTTTTCAATGGGTTCTCTAATAGGTTTTGTAACTCTGTTCGGAATAACATTACGTAATTCAATTATGCTTATTTCCCACTACGAACATCTGATAAACTTTGAAGGAATGACGTGGGGATTGGATACTGCTATCCGGGGCGCATCGGAAAGACTGGTCCCGATTTTGATGACGGCTTTGGTTACCGGTTTGGGTTTGCTTCCGCTGGCAATCGGCAGCGGCTCTGCAGGCAGGGAAATTGAAGGTCCGATGGCTTTGGTAATTCTCGGCGGACTTGCATCCTCTACTGCACTTAATTTACTTGTTCTTCCTACCCTTTCATTAAAATTTGGGAAGTTCGTAAAAAAAGGTGTTGATGAAATGTTTTAGAAATTATAGTTAAATGAAAAAGAATAAGGTTTATAACCTCACTTAGAGGCTGTGAAATATAAGTGTGTATGTGAGGATTGTCTTGTATATTATGAATTGTTGGAATTACTTCGTTTTACATGAAAACCCTGTTTATCTTCCCAACCGAGTGGAGACTTTATAAGTAGAATTGTCATTGTAAGAAATGAAACCAATAAAATCAGACCGTAAATTATAAAAAAAATATTCATAAAACCCTCTTAATATCAATTATATCAAGTAATTATCATCCAACAATTAATGAAATGAAGTGCAATTATTGTTCCATTAAAGAAATGTTATAATTTTTAGATATTGAAAGGTTTTGTTTTTATCTAAAGTCTTATTGTGAGATTTACAAGAGAATTTAATGTACCTGGGAATAAATTATTAGAGGCGCCGATAGGATCCGCCTAAGTGACATAACGGAAAGAATACTTACAGCTTGAATTTGCATCAAAAATTAAGAGAAATAAAATTGAAAAGAAAAAAAACATTCCGGCTTTTTTTATGTAAAATCAGTTAAAAACTCCTGCAAGTGAAGATGTTCAATTCCTTGATAATTCTTTAAAGTATATTCATCTAATGAAACCACAATTTTTCTGTAATTATCTTTTATATTTAAAAGATTTCCAAATTCTCTATCCCTGACTTTCTCATCGGGAATTAGATAAGCGACCTGAATATAAACTTTTGCTCCATCACGCTTACAGATAAAATCTATCTCCTTAGCACCGGATTTTCCTATTAATACATTGTAGTTATTTATCATTAAATGGAGAAATACAATATTTTCAATAACTTGATTTATATGTAACTCACGGTAACCGACAATTGCATTTTTAATTCCCCAATCTTCAAAATAATATTTTTCTCCAACTTCAAATAGCTTTTTCCCAATAATATCAGAGCGTTTCACTTTATATATTAAAAAAGCCTGCTGTAAATAATCTAAATAAGTAAGAACAATTTGAGGTGAAATATTTAATTTTTGCGATTTAAGATAATCGCTAATCTTTTTTGAAGAGAGTATATTGCCGACGTTATTTGCTGAAAATTTAACCAAGTTTTCTAAAAAATTGGTGTTTCTAATATTATGACGCGCAACAATATCTTTATAAATAATAGTAGAATAAATATTTTTTAAGTATTCAAAAATTATCTTTTGATCAAAAGGGAGGTGTTTAATAAAAGGTAAACCTCCAAAGTTTATATATTTTTCCAAACTATTTTTATTATTGGGTAACTTATTAAATTGCAAAAATTCATTCCAAGAAAGACTGAATACTTTTATTTCAAGATATCTTCCACTCAAATAAGTTGCTAATTCGCCGGAAAGCAGGTTGGCATTGCTGCCTGTGCAATAAATATCAATGTTTTTCTCTGTATAAAAATGTCTTAATGCTTTTTCAAAATTTTCAATATCTTGTATTTCGTCAATAAATAAATTATTACTTTTATTTGGAGAGAGTTTTTTTTGAACATATTTAATTAAATCGTTATAATCCTTTATTTCATCAAAGTCATATTTTTCTTTATCAATAAAAATATTGTTTGAATTTAAGTTACTCTCTTTTACCATTTCCATTATTTGAAGTAAAAGAAAGCTCTTTCCAACCCGCCTTTGACCAACAATAACTTTAATTAAATTTTTCCCGATAAAAGGTTCAATTTTTTTAAGGTAATACTCTCTTTTAATATTTTCCATTTCTCTTTTTAGATTATGATTTATAGTTTCAAATGTAAACAAAATATATCGTCATAACAAATAAGGTTTCATATATGAATGAAACATAGATGAATAGTTGTAAATATTTCTATTATATATGAAGAAAAGAATAAATTAAGAGTTGCGCTACATATATTTTTTGCCATTTACACAAAACTTTTTACACTGTCAATATTGAACTACTCCGTAGTTCGGGTTTTTTTACTTGTTTTCTGTGGATTTTGTCCATTCCGTCAAATGCCGGATTTACAAAGCTATTATAAATTTAAGTGCTTCGTATTTGCTAAAATTGCTTTGCTTTGTAAAATACTGCCGATGTGTTCGTATTTTTAAAAAATATGTTTCTCCCGACCGCGATAACAGTTGAATTTTGCGGTGTTAAAATGTATTTGCTTCAATGAAAATCATACAACAATAAAAATATTTTTTCGCAGAATCCGGAATCTGATTTTTTCATTAAATTCGTGGTAGTAACAACTATTTTAGTCAAAAGGAAAGTCAATTAAAACAATTAGCTGTGTATGCCTGAGCAAATATTGTTCTTGTTTAGTTTGTACATAATTAAGCGAATCAGCCCAGTCTACTCGTCTCGCTACTTTACACTCCAATGTGTTTATTATAATAAATTTACCTATCCTCTTTTCCTCTTTACCGGTTTTCTAATTTTAAATTTCTGTGACGATATTTTTCCATCGATTTCTACTTCAATTAAATAGTTTCCCGGGTGTAAATAAGTTTTCTTGTTGTCTGTTGTTTTGAATTTTACTTTCTTCTTCTTGCTGTTAACATAATCTTTGTATTCCCCAACATTTCCTTTATCAATTGATAAATCATAACTGACAAAGTTTAATCCTATTTCACTGGTGTCTTTTATATCAGCTAATTCTAAACCCTTATTAGTTTTTATTGTTATATCGGCAATGCCTTTTTCTTTTGCATAATAAGTTATTTTCATTTCAGGTTCATTTACATTTGCCCAAGTATAATATTTATTACCCCATCTTTCACTGAATTTTTTATTTTTTAAAGGGAACAAGTGTACGGTTGAATTCAGAACATTTTTGTTCAGTGCTTCAATGTACTTAATATCGGCAATGTAAATAGACCTTCCGTGAGTTCCGACAACTAAATCTTTCTCTCTTTTTTGGATTGCCAAATCGTGAACGGGAACAGCCGGCATCCCGTTAAACAATCCCATAAAAGATGCACCCCTATCTAACGAAACATACAAACCATGGTCTGTACCTACGTAAAGAATGTTTTTATTATAAGGGTCTTCTTTAACAACGTTTATCGGTTCGGCAGGTAAATCCAAGCCGATTTTTTTCCAGTTTTTTCCATAATCATCAGATGAATAAAGATAGGAATTGAAATCGTCCAACCTGTACCCGTTAAGTGAAACATAAATCCCGGATAACTTGTGTGAAGATGCTGTTACCCGGCTTATCCACAGATTTTCAGGAAGTCCTTTTGAAATATTTTCCCATTTAGCTCCCCCGTCTTTGCTCACATAAACAAGCCCGTCGTCACTTCCGGTATAAAGCAATCCAAATTGAAGTGGCGATTCGTCAATGGTTGTTAAAGTTCCATAGGGTACGTCGCCTTTTCTGCCACCCTTTGTTAAATCGAAAGAAATAGTTTTGTAATCATTCCCTTTGTTAAGTGATCTGTGAAGTTTGTTTGAACCGATGTAAAAAATATCGGGATTGTGATTAGACAAATGAATAGGCGACTGCCAGTTAAATCTTAGTGCTTTTTCACCAAGTTCCGGCATTGGTTTTATCGGTACGGTTTTTCTTGTAATTTTATTTACCCTATAATAATAACCGAATTGAAAACCGGCATAAACAGTTTTGTTATCGGTTGTATCCACTTTTACCTGCATTCCGTCGCCACCCAAAATAAACTTAAATGGATATTGCCCCGTTGAATACCACCTGTTGTTAGGTGTATAAGTACTTGGTCCGTACCAAACCCCGTTATCCTGAAGTCCGCCGTAAACGTTGTAAGGTTTTTCGTTATCTACAGTAACCGAGTAAAACTGTCCTACAGCCGGTGTGTTTGCTTTGAACCAATGTTTCCCGTTATCATAAGTGATGTTAATTCCGCCGTCGTTACCAATAATTAAATGACCGTCTTTGTTTGGGTCTAACCACAGTGCGTGAAAATCGCCGTGCACGTTTTTACCACCAATTGTTTTAAATGTTTTACCACCGTCTACTGAATGGAGAGCGGGCACTCCCATTATATAAACGCTTTTATCATTATTGGGTTCTACTCTTATCTCGCCGAAATAATATCCGTATGTGTAAAACAGGTCATCAAGGTAATCTTTGTTGGTTTTTTTCCACGTTTTGCCCGCGTCATCGGAACGGTAAACTTCAGCGCCTATAACAGGTGTATTGAATAAATTCCGGTTTGCATCGGTAAGATAATCAACGAGTGCTTTAGGTTTTATTTTACCTTTTCGAACCATATCAAAAATTTTTGCTGCACTGTATTTTCTGGGGAAATCTTTTGTATCTAAAAAATTATTTAAATCATCTTCATTTAAATTTAAAAAATCTTTTACGGAAATATTCTTTAACATTTCTTTTGTTATTGCAGGTTTTTCTTTTCCTTCCTTTTTTGCCCTGTGATCTTGGTTGTCAACTATTGCATAAATTATTTGAGGATTATTTTTATAAACAGCCAGACCGATTCTGCCTACACCGTTACCTGTAGGGAAACCACTTTGTTTTGTTGTGAGTAATTCCCAGGTTTCTCCACCGTCTTTACTTTTATAAATTCCTGAAGTTTTTCCCGATTCGACAAAATTCCATGCTCGTCTTATTCTGTGCCATATTGCAGCATATAAAACATTTGTATTGTTTGGATCAATGACTAAATCAATTGCCCCCGTGTTATCATCAATAAATAAAGTTTGTTTCCAGGTTTTACCGCCGTCCGTAGTTTTATAAACACCTCTTTCTTTATTGGGTGAATAAAGATGACCTAAAGCTGCAACCCAAACTGTGTTTGGATCATCCGGTGATATAATTATTCTCCCAATATGTTGAGTCTCTGCAAGCCCTGTGTACTGCCAGGTTTTGCCTTTATCATTGCTTTTATAAATACCCGTACCGGCATAAGAAGAACGGCTTGAATTATTTTCCCCGGTTCCTATCCAGATAGTTTCTCCGTGATTCCAGTCGACAGCAATGTCACCAATTGTCATTGAAACTTCATTATCAAAAAGGGGAGTAAAAGATATTCCGTTATCCCTTGTTATCCATAACCCGCCCGTAGCGTAAGCAACATAAAAATTGGTCGGATCAACAGGCGAAACATCAATATCTACAACCCTTCCGCTCATAATTGAAGGACCTATAGATCTTAATTTCACATTTTTAAGCAGTGAATTTTGTTGAAGTTTCTGTTTTTGTTTAAACGCTTCAAATCTTTGAGAAGCCTTTGTTGGTTGGGGAATACTGTTTTGAGAATAAATAAATTGAGGTACAATTAATAACATTAAGATTATTAAAAGTTTTTTCATTTTATTACCTATAAGTTTTTATATAAAATTCTCTTTATGTAAGAAAGGAATGAGTGCGGTAATTATTCCCGGAACATACAAATCTTTTCTTGATATTATTCCGTTTGTAAAATATCCGATTGCTCCTTTCTTTTGTTTTGTGTTTTGCTCGTTTTGAATATCGTCCATTACATCGCCCAATTCTCTACCGTTTTCTATTTCTTTAATTACTTTTTCCGGCAATTCAAAATGAGCCGATGTTCCGAATCCCTTTCTACCGTCTATATCCATTATACAAATAACACCGTAAGCAAACCACCTGTTAAATACTTTGGATATTCCGCCTTCGATACCCGTAAAATAATCGGCATTTAAATTTTGTTGTTCATTAATTTTATTAAGTTCAAATGCCCTGTTTTCTGCGCCGAAAAAAGTTTCGTCATTATACGGTTGAGCCGGTACATTCGATTCAACACTAAACCCGGTTACTTCAACCTCATCGTAGTATTTTTCAAACGCCTCTTTAACGGATTCTATTTTTACCGGGTTTTTTGAACCGACAAGTATTTTCATAAACTAAGTTAAATAATAAAAAGCCAAACAAACTTTAATAATATTGTAAAACTTTTTGACCTCAATTTGTTTTCTGTTGATAACAAGTGATTGACAACAAGATAAAAATTACTTCCGACTTTCGGTTCCCATTTCAGACGGTAATTCATATTTAACATATTAAGTTCGTTATTCCACTGTGTGAAGAGGGAAGAATTAACCTTGGTGGAAAAGTCATATATTATTCTTGCGGTATATTCGTCGGTTGTAAAATTAACATTATTGAGTGTAATAATATTTTTTCTAAAGTCCCCGGATAGTGTAAGATGAGCATTGGCACTCCAGGTTAAAGCACCTCTAAAGGTTTTAATTGTACCATTGTAAAAATCTCCGAAATCAGCACTTACACCCCCGTAGAAATCACGGGTTCTTGCGGTATTTAAACTTGTTCTAAAAGATGTAAACCAATATTTACCTTTTCTAACAAAATTGTTGTCAAAAAGTTCAAAGTCTTTTTTTACAAAATCAAAAGTCCTATTAACCTGGAAAGAAAATTGATCACCTTTAACAGTAATAAAACCGAAAGGCTGAACAGAGAAATTAGCAGCTAAAAGTGTGTTGTCTTTATCAAAATGAAAACGCGTATCTATCGGTCTAAATTGTAGTTTTTTAATCATCCCATAATTCACCCTTGGTGCTATGCCCAATCGATAACTTGCCATTTGAATTGCATTTCTTGAAATGAAACCAATGCCCGGGTTAAATTTTTGCTGAATAAAACCGTAAGACATAAATTGACTTATTAAATCATTTGGATAAGCTAAAAAAACACGACCCGCCCACGAATTTTTTCCACCTTTCTTTTCGTCTGTCTTTGCGATACGTAATCCGAACATAAGGTTCTTATTTTTCAAGAATTTACTTGTCCGCAGAAGTACATCTGCGCCGACGGATCTGTTAAAATCATTAAATGATATTTTATTTGAAAAGAAAATTCCCGCATATGATTGATTAAAAATATCAAACTTTATACGTGTAACACTGTAATTTGTAGTGGGTTCACCTTTTTCGGCGGCTGTTTGCATATCTAAAATTCCGAGTTCCATATTTTTTGTTCTACCTACAAGCTTGGCACCGGCTATAATAGATATTTTATTCCCTTTACTTAATCCAATTCTTCTGCTGTAAAAAAGATTATTCTTTCCGCCGAAGCCAAAACTAAAAACACTTGCTCCCTCCAAGAAAAACCCTCTCTTTTCAGGAAAGAAGAAAGGAAAACGCGATAAATTAATTACTGCTTTATCCGATTCCACCTGTGCAAAATCCGTATTAAAAGTAAGGTCTAAAGAAAGTGACTGGGTTAAACCGTATTTTACATCCAAACCTACTTCGCTTAAAGTAGTTTTTTTGGTTTCACTGTTTTCTTTTCCTGCAGTAATAAATGGTTTTAAATAGATCGGATTTCCCCTTTTAATTCCTTTTATCCCCAGTAATTCGCCTAACTTTGAGAGATCAAAAAACATTATATCTTTGCCCACAGCAGACCATCTCATAGTTTCGCCGTTTCTTGCAATACTTCTTCTAAATTCAACACCCCACACCTGCTCGGGTTTATCATAGAATTTAAATGTTGAAAAGGGGAATACCATTTCGGTACTCCATCCGCTGTCAACAATTGCCGAACGAACATTCCAGATCCCGTTCCACCGTTCATTAAAACCTCTCATGCCGCTTGAACCCGTTAACAATGCGTCATCTCTCATTCCCAAAGGATTTGTTCCAAACCAATATCCACTTCTTTTATCGTTAAAAGTATCAAATAATAAAGAAACGTTATCATCTGCTCCCATAGCACCGTCAAGTTTTAAAGCCCTGGCTACAATCTTACCGGGTTCAGTATCATAATTCATAAAGCTGACATAAATATTGTCATCATCGTATAAAATTCTTACTTCGGTTTTTTGAGAAGGTTGTTTTCCTGCAATTGGTTCCTGCTGAAGAAAATCAGAGACCGGTTTGGCAATATTCCAAACGGAATCGTCAAGTATACCGTCAATCACCGGGGGAGTGGAGGTTTTTATAGCATATATAATTTTATTTTGTGCAACTATTTTAATTGAAAATAGAATTGCAAACGTAAAAATTATAATTGAGGGTTTAAAAAAGTAATATCTCACTACAATAAAGTATAGTATAAAATTAAAATTAAATATTGAAGCAACTTAAATATTTTCTGTAAATCTATTTACTTTTTTGTGATGAATGGATAAATGGACTTACGTAATCACTCCTCAATTTTTACGCCTCTCCAAAAAGCAATATGTTCTTTAATATTGCTCGCAGCATCGGATGGGTTTTCATAATACCAGGCAGCATCTTTATTAACCTGTCCGTCAACCACAACATCATAATAACTTGCTTTTCCCTTCCACGGGCATGTGGTGTGCATATCACTGCTTCTTAAAAATTCTTTCTTTACTGATTGAACAGGGAAATAAATATTCCTTTCAACTATTTCATACTCATTGCTTTCGGCAATTACCTTACCGTTCCAAATTGCTTTTGCCATTATTTTTACTCCAAATTTTTTAATATAATTTATACTAATAGCGTAAATACTTTTGTCGTTTATTTAACTTTTTTGTTAATATCCTGACAATTATAAAAACTCCATTTAATTTGTTTGTGAATTGGTTTCCGGATTTTGATTCTTTTATGAACTCACTCTAATCTCTTTTAAAAAGAGAGAGGAATATTGTAAAATCCGAAGACCAAAAGACACAATATAATTGTGCTGAATAAATAAATTAGAGGTTTATTCTCTTCCTACTTACCAGGTAACTTAATATGACAATTAGGATTTCT
>DRJC01000180.1 GCA_011052365.1 Ignavibacteria bacterium | reverse complement strand
TTTATGGATTTTTCCGAATGAATATAGTAATGCCTTGGGGCTTCCAAAGCAAACCAATTTTCACGATAGCGTTTCCAGGCAACAGAAGAACAAATAGGTATTCTTATCAATAGTGTTCTTTTAGGTTTTAAAATGTTATAAAGTTTTTTAAAAACTTTATGTTGATCCGGCAAATGTTCTAATGAATGATGCATCATTACAAAATCAAATCGGCTGTTTATTTCAAACAAGTTTTTCTTTAATATTTGTACGCCGTTTTTATAATGTATATCGTTGTCAATAAACAAATCAATACCCATAGCATTCTTAAACCCTGCATTACCCATCCTGTTTAGCAGTTCGCCCGCACCGCAGCCCACATCGAGAATTTCACTTTCAAAATTAACACCGGCATTTACTATCCAATTAGTATAAGTTGGTGCTCCATAAATTTTGGACAAAATATTTCCGACTAAATTTTTATTGCTTAGAACATATTTATCCCTATAAACATTCAGCTTTTCTTTTAATGAAGATTTTTTTTGCTGTTGAAATGAAAAATAATTTTGAGGGTAGTACTTGGAAATATCATCCGGGGGATTTACTAATTGCAAGCAACCGCAAACGGAACACTCGCAGTAATTAAATTCATCTCTTGTCCCGAACTGCATTTCTCTAACCGTGTAAAAAGAATTGTCCTTATCATTATTACAAATTCGGCAAAAGAAATTTATCAATACTTTTTCTTCCCCTTCCAAAGTGCTTTTAATCTTTCAAGTAATCTTTTCTCCTGTCCGTTTTCAGAGGGAAAATAAAACTGCTTATTTTTAATTTCACCGGGGAGATAATTTTCCTGCACAAAATTACCGTCGTAATTATGGGCATATTTATATTCTTTACCATAGCCTATTTCTTTCATCAGCTTGGTGGGAGCATTTCTTAAATGTAAAGGAACAGGAAAAAGTTTATTCCCTTTCACTTCACTTATAGCGGCATTTATTCCTTGGTAGGAAGCGTTGCTTTTGGGAGATGAAGCAAGATAAGTTACACACTGTGCCAATATTATCCTTGCCTCCGGCATACCTATTTTACTTACGGCACTAAATGTTGTTTCAGCCAGAACAAGCGCGTTGGGTGATGCATTTCCTATATCTTCGGATGCAAGCACGACCATTCTTCTTGCGATAAACAAAGGGTCTTCTCCACCTTCAAGCATCCTCGCCATCCAGTATAAGGCTGCATCGGGATCGCTTCCTCTAATGCTTTTTATAAAAGCGGAAATAATATTATAATGTTCCTCCCCGCTTTTGTCATAAATAATATTTTTCTGCTGAACTACTGTCTCTAATATCTTTTTATTGATATTTATTTCATCACTATTAATTTCGTGAATAGAAGCTGCTTCCAAAATATTCAGCATGTTCCGGGCATCTCCGCCGGAGAGATAAATTAAAAAATCTTCATCTATTGATTTGATGTTGACCGAAGAAAGAAAATCATCTTTATCTAATGCGGAATGAAGTATGGCTTTTAATTCATCCGCTGTTAATGAATCAAGTATAAAAATTCTTGCCCTGGATCTTAATGCAGGTATAACTTCAAAAGAAGGGTTTTCTGTTGTTGCACCGATTAATATTATAGTCCCGGCTTCAACGGAATTTAGTAAAACATCTTGCTGTGATTTGTTAAACCTATGAATTTCATCAATGAAAAGGATTGTCCTTTTGTTAATCTTTTTATTATCCTCAGCCAAACTAATTACCTTCCTTACATCTTTAACTCCAGAAGAAACAGCATTGAGTCGAAAAAATTCGGATAGAGTTTGCTCGGCAATAATTTTTGCAATTGTTGTTTTACCGGTTCCGGGTGGTCCCCAAAGAATAAATGAGCTTATTGTATCGTTGGTTATCATCAAATTTATTGGGGAGCCATCGGCAAGTAAAGATTTCTGCCCTACAAAATCATTTAATGTTTTTGGTCTTACTCTTTCTGCAAGCGGTACTCTCGGTATTTCGATTTTTACATCTTTCACTTTTCTTTTACCCTGATAACCTGTTCATTCTTTCTTTTCATATTATATTTTTCGCGGGCAATCTTTTCAATTTTGGCGGGAACTTTCTTTTTTAGGGAATCAATTTCGGCTTCAAGTATTTTGTTTTCATTTTTAATTGTTGATATTCTGTTTTCTAATTTATTTACCTGCCTCTCAAGTTTCCAATATTTGAAAATTCCATATTTATTAAAAAGTACATAAACCAATCCAATTAGTATTATTAAAGAAAAAACGAAGTATTTAATTTTACTTTTTTGTACCAATTAAATCACAAACTCAGTTTAATTATTTTATCTATTAAATCATCAAATGAAATTTCCACAGCCTTTGCCATTTTTGGTACCAAGCTTGTCGATGTCATACCGGGCAACGTATTCACTTCCAAACAATAGGGTACATTACTTTCGGATAACCTGAAATCCATTCTGCCGTATACAGAACAACCTAACGCTTTGAAAGCCGTCAATGCTTCCTTCCGCATAAATTTAGCAACTTCTTCAGGGATTTCCGCCGGGACAATATATTGGCTTTTCCCCTCAGTATATTTGCATTCATAATCATACAAGCCGTGTTCGGGTTTAATTTCCAAAACAGGTAAAGCTTTATCTTCTAAAACAGCAACGGTTAATTCCCTTCCCGAAATATACTCTTCAATTAAAACTTTTCCTGAAAAATTTAGAGAAAGTGAAACCGCTTCTTCAACACTATTTTCATCTTTACATATTGTTAAACCCACGGTTGAACCCTGATTGTTTGGTTTCACTACACAGGGAAAGCCGATCTGATTTTCTATTTTTGAAATTAAATCTTTTATATCAAAATTTTTATTTATCGATATCCATTTGGGCGTATTTACATTAAAATGATTGAATAATATCTTAGCCATTTCTTTGTTCATTGCAATTGAACTTGAGCTAACATCAGAGCCGGTATATTTAATCTCCCGTAATTCAAGAAGGGCTTGTATTAATCCGTCTTCTCCGTATTTTCCGTGTAAGCCTAAAAATGCAATATCAATACCTTCAAATAAATTTGAATTAACAGCATCAACATAATTGGCGGATGATATTTCGCTATATTCTTTTTCTGCAAAAAAGCCCTCGATCTCATCAGGCTGATTTTCCCCGTATGCGGGATCGATAAGTTTTACATCATAACCAAGATTTATTAAAGCATTATAAATAGATCTGCTCGAATCTTTTGACACTTCCCGCTCGGGTGAAGCACCACCGACAAGCAGTGCTACAATTAAATTTTTATTTTTCATTTGCTTAAATATTCAATTATGTTAATTTGTAAATATAATTTGGCCGCTAATTCGCGAATTCGCGGCTTCTAAATTTCAGACAAATAAATAGCATTTTCAAATTATCCATAATATTAGTTTTGTTTTATCCCGTAAACTTTTTCTGAAATACTTTTTAATTCATCAATTTTTCCCTGCGAAAGCCTGTTAACTCCGCCCAGACAACGTGCTATCGAAATTATTTTTGCCGTATGTTCCAACTTTTCCATTTTATAATAGGCATCATAAATATCCGTTCCCAATGTAACCGCACCGTGATTTTCAAGCAGGTAAGCCCATCCTTCGGAAATATATTCTTGTAGACTTTTGGGTAGATCGTCGGTTGACGGAGTAGCATACTTACATAAAGGAATTTTACCCAAAGATAAAATCACTTCCGGAAAAACATCGTTTATAATTTCGTTTTTACTGCTCGCAAAAGCGGTTGCATAAGCAGAGTGAGTGTGGATCACTGCAAAAACATTCTGCCTGTATGCATAAGCAAATTGATGTAATTTTAGTTCGGTGGATACTTTCCCGCTTCCGCTTATTACATTACCATTTAAATCGATTTCTAAAATATCTTCCAACAACACAGCGCCCTTACAAACACCGGATCGTGTTATCAATATTGTGTTATCCTGTGTAAAGACAGATAAATTGCCGTCAAACGCCGAAACAAAACCTTTGTCATAAACCCTGTGACAAACATCAATCAATTGTTCAACTAAGAGCATTGCCTCTCCAGTTCTTCCATTAACTTTAAATTGATATACCCGTCTTCACCTGTAACAAGTGGCGTTTCATTTTTCAAAAAAGCTTTTTGAACGGAACGAAGCATGTATAACATTTTATTGCCGCGTCTTCTAAAAACTCTTTTAGCTTCATCCTTCAACAAGATTGATATTTTTGACGGTTCATTTTTTACACCGATTAAATTATCAATTGCTATTGCACCTTTGCTTCCGAGAATTTCAATTCTATTTAATGCTCTTTTATTACAGTATGAAACATTAAAATTACCGTATCCCGAATCTTTAAATTTAACCGTTGCATAAGCATAATCTTCAACATCTTCTTTATATATAATGTTATCTAATCCACCGTTTATTTGTTTAATTTCTCCTCCGAAAAAAAGCAGCAGGTCAATTAAATGAGTACCTAAATCCCTTAAAGCTCCTCCACCGCTTAGCTTTTTATTGTATCTGAAATTCTCACTCGGCGGTAGATTAATATTAAAACTCATATTTATTGAAGTGAGTTTCCCAATCATTCTTGAGTTAATAATTTCTTTTGCTTTTAATACTACAGGGTGATAACGCAAAACATAATTTACGGAAAGCTGAACATTATTCTTTTTGCAAGTATCAATCATTTCTTTTGCTTGTTCGGTTGTCATTGCCATCGGCTTTTCACAAAGAATATGCTTACCGGCATCAGCAGCCATAATAGCCTGCTCGTAATGGTTAATGTTAGCACTTGATATATAAACAGCATCAATTTCAGAGGTTAAGAATTTTTCAAAATCAGAAAAATAATTTGAAATGGAAAATTTATTGGCAAGCTGTTTCGCCCTCTGTTTATTATTCGAAAAAATTGAGGTTACTTTACTTCTTCGTGATATAAGTACAGCAGGCAAAAAAGAATGTTCGGCAAAATTACCGCAACCGGCAACACCCCATTTTATTTTTTTAATTGGTGATCTTATTTTCTTATTTAATATTCTTTTTTCCAATTATAAATTCCAGTTAGATTTTAAAATAATTTTAACCTGTCCATTAACATGCTAATTGGTTTTGAATTAAGCATAACGTAAAAATGAATACTTGGAACACCTTGTTTAATCAAATCTTCAACTTGGGAGGCTGCCCATTCAACACCTACTTCAAGCACTTTGTCTTCTTCGGCATTCATAATTTTATCTGATAATTCTTCGGGAATATTTATATAAAAATTCTTTGGGATTGATGTAAGATTTGATTTTGCAGTGATTATTTTAAGTCCCGGAATAATCGGTACGTTTATACCCTGTTCCCTGCAAAGCTCTACATATTTAAAATAGGCTTTGTTATCATAAAACATTTGGGTAACAATGTAATCTGCGCCGGCATCTACTTTTTGTTTAGCATACTTTATGTCTGCATGTAAATTAGGAGCTTCAAAATGTTTTTCGGGATAGCCGCCCACACCAATACAAAAATTAGAGGGTTGTGCGTCAAGTAAGTTTTCCTCTAAATATTTACCGTTATTCATATCATTTATTTGTTTTACCAGACCGGAAGCATATTGATTAACACTTTTACCTTTGGGTACGGGTTTTTGAAATCCGTGATCATCGCCCCTTATAGCAAGCACATTATCAATTCCAAGATAGCTCAGTTCAATTAAAAAATCTTCCGTTTCTTCCCTTGTAAAGCCGTTAGTAAGAATGTGCGGCACGGAATCGATATCATATTTGTGCTGTATCAAAGCACAAATACCAAGCGTACCCGGTCTTTTTCTTTTTACTTTCTTTTTTATTCCGTCCTTGGTTTCGTCATATATAACCTCAGCCGAATGACTTGTTATATCAATAAACGGCGGGTTATATTTAACGACGTTGTCTAAAACATTCAACAGCCCTGTAATATCACCGCCTCTTTTGGGCGGGATTAATTCGAAGCTTATAAAAGGCTTTTCAGCTTTCTCAATATGTTCGATAACTTTCATAATTCACTTGTTAATTTTTAGATAAAATGTAATATGAATAAATCTTTTATGTATGTAAAGTATGTTCCAATATTAATTTTGTTTTACAAATTTAAGCAGATTTTTATTCTGAAATATTGATGCCGAATCTGTTCTCACTTTTACATATTTACCGTTCAGCCACAAGTTGGTCATATCTTTATAATGATCGCTTAAAACCTGCCCTGACTGTCCCGTTGTTAACACCATTAAAAATTGGTTGGGATTGTTGAAGTCGTAAATAAAACGCATTGCAGGTCCAAGAATGTTCTCAAATTCACTATGTCTGAACCGCGGATATTTTTCTATACTTTTTGCAAAAGAATATTCGGTATTAAAAATTGTAGTCCCGTCTCCGCCTATTTCAAACGGACCGATATTAATTAATTCATCCAGCATCTTTAAATTTCCGCTGAACATATGTTTAAACGTAACTTGGTGTAAGTTTCCCCATTGCCAATTTTCCATTTTTTTACCGAGCTTGTTCTCCAAATAATCCAGGGCATCGGTTAAACTTTTTCTTATAATATAATTTTTAGTTTCCACTTGAGGTGTATTTATGTTGTCATACCAACTGTTTTCTTTCTCATTTAAAATCTGCTGAATACTTCTGTAAGGTACATTTGCAACAAACACAAAGTCATTTAATAACTCCTCACCCATTTCGTCTTCAAAAATATTTATTATAAGATATTTAAAAAAAGCAGCGTAAATAAGGGGTGTCTGACTGTATTTATCAAACTTATAATTCCACTGCTTAAACAAGCTGAGAGTTTTATTAAGATTATCGTCAACAATTTTTATATTGTTAAACGCCGAAAGCAGGTGGGCAGTAATTCCTTTAGCATAGGGAGATATAAAATCCATTTGATATTTTTTGAAATCATTTATGGAATGTTTCTTTTTTGATTTTAACAGTTGAGTAATCCTGTCTATTCGTGATGACGGCTCCCACAAATTAGAAATGTAATACTTAAAATTCTTTAATGTTTTATTGTTTGCCGATGCAATAAAATGACTTTTAGGATTTAACAAATACGGAATTTTATTTCTGCTTAAGATTCCCTTCCAATTATATTTGCTGTTTGTTCCGTCAATTATAAAACTTGCATCGTAGTATTTTCTTATGGGAAGATCTGCACCGAACACATAACCTATGTTCCCTTTTCTATCACCATAAATAAAATTTTGACCGGGCACTCCAAAATCATTTAATGCTTTTTTAAATTGATTAAAATTCTTCGCCTTGTTCACGTTATAAATTGCATTCAGTTCATCGCTGAACTCATTGCCGAGCCAGTGCATTGAGATAGGCGGGAATGTTGTTTTTTCGTTTTTGTATAAAAAAGTAAACGGATGTATTTCGGAAATCAATGGTCCGTTACGGGTAATTTTTGTAACGTTAATTACGGGTGTGGAATTTTTTACTTTAATTGTATCTTTAACAATTTTTAGGTCGTACCATTTGCCGTCATAAAAATATTTTTTACCTGAGCTGTCTATTTTTTCACTGTAAAAATCTGCATCGTCTGCCATTACGTTTGTCATAGTCCAGGCAATAGATTTATTTTTACCGATAACAATTCCCGGGATACCCGGCAGGGTAAAACCTGCTGCATCCCAATTACCCGCTTTGATTACAGCCGTAAACCATTTATCCGGTGCACTGAAAGCAAGATGGGTATCGTTTGCAATTACCGGTTTCCCGCTTGCGGACATACTTCCGTCAACCACCCAACTGTTTGAACCGATGTGCGTGCCGCGGAGTCCTAAAAATCTTCTGAATTGTTTTTCAACTTTTACAAAGGAATTATTAATTGTTGGCAAATCAGCTACACCTTTGGGAATAATAACCGGGGCATCCTTCGGATAACCGGGCAGTATTTCTTTTGCTTTTTCAACCCCTACTTTTTGAACCAG
>DRJC01000179.1 GCA_011052365.1 Ignavibacteria bacterium | reverse complement strand
TAGCTTTGGGGCTTCAAACAAAAATGTATTTGCTTTTGATTTATCTTTTCTTATTATAAGTATTGAATTAGGTTCAAATAAGAAGATTAAATCTACTTCCGGGGGTAGCAAATGAAATTAAAAATATTATTTTTTTTATTCCTTTCACAAATTTTTATATCTGCACAAGTTGATACAACTGTTTATTTTCCTTTAGAAATAGGAAATAGGTGGGATTTTATAAGCGGTGAATTGATCCCAACGGGTTCCTCTAATTCTATAGATACAATAGTCTATAATATTACAGCCGATACTTTGATGCCCAATGGTCATAAATATTTCAGGATTAATCCAAATTATGTATACTTCAAAGATTTTATTAGAGCTGATTCAGTTGGAATATACTATTATGACATAAGGAATAATAGAGAATGGTTGTTCTTTAAATATGATTTAGAATTAGGAGCATATTCATATCCAAACAGTGATCATGTAAGTATAGCATACGACAGAGACCCCACAGATTCAACTTGGTATATTAAAATATATAAATGGGCGGATTATAATATGTTTTTGTTTGGTGATAGCACAAGAGTTATTAGATACTTTTACGATACCGGTCTTGATGACAGTTACTTTATAACAATTAGTCCGAAGTATGGTTTTATTGGAATTCAAGCTAGCGCTGTACAAGCTACTTATTATCAATCATTATTGGGTTGCACAATTTCCGGAATAACATACGGAATTTTGACAGCAATAAATGAAGAAAAACGATTATCCAATAAATTCCAATTACTTCAAAACTACCCTAATCCCTTTAATCCTGAAACAGTAATCGGCTACCAGTTATCGTTGCTCAGTTTTGTAACATTAAAAGTTTTTGATGTACTCGGCAGAGAAGTTGTAACATTAGTAAATGAAGAAAAGCCCCAAGGAAATTACACGGTTTCTTTTGATGCAAGCAAGCTATCAAGCGGGATTTATTTTTATACAATTAGAGCGGGCAAATTTCACCGGACAAAAAAGATGGTGTTATTAAGATAAATTTAAAAGAAATTTTTAGAACATTTGTAACCCACAACTTTTCTTAAGGAATGATTATGCCAAGGTTGTGGATTATTTTTATATTAAAGGATTTTGTTTATTTAATAAAAACTCATTATTTTCTAATCCCTTTGAATTAAAGGTTTCTTTTTTTTATTGAATATTTCAAGGAGTTCTATTGTATGAAATATCCGGCAGTAAGTAATTTTATAAACGGTGAACAAATCTCAGGCAGCAATGGAACATTGGATGTTTACTCGCCTCTCGACGGGTCTATTATTTCCCAAGTACCAATTGCATCCTTATCGGAATTGGATAAAGCTGTAGATGCTGCAAGAAATGCTTTTAAGTCTTGGTCTGAAATGCCGATTAAAGAGAGAACGCAAGTGTTTTTCAAGTATAGAAATTTGCTTGAAGAAAACATCGAAGAATTAACAAACCTTGTCAGCGAAGAAAACGGCAAAACCTATTCCGAAGCTAAAGCCGAGGTATTAAAAAGTATTGAACTGACTGAGTTTGCCTGCTCAATGCCACAATTAATTTCGGGCGAAGTGCTTGAGGTAAGCAAAGGAGTTGAGTGCAGAATTGAAAAGTTTCCTGTCGGTGTTATTGCCTCGATTACTCCCTTTAATTTCCCTAATATGGTTCCTAATTGGACTATACCCAACACGCTTGTTCTCGGCAACACAATGATTATGAAACCTTCGGAACAGGTTCCTTTAAGTGCAAACAGGTTAGCCGATCTTTTAAAAGAAGCCGGATTACCGGACGGTGTTTTTAATATTGTTCACGGACAAAAAGAAATGGTCGAAGCAATTTGCGATCATCCCGGGATTAACGGAGTAACTTTTGTAGGTTCGACAAAGGTTGCCAAAATTGTTTACGCAAGAGCGACTTCAAAATTAAAAAGAGCTTTATGTCTCGGCGGTGCAAAAAATCATTTGATTGTTCTGCCTGATGCCAACGTGGAAATGACTGCTTCAAATGTTGCTGCATCTATGAGCGGCTGTGCGGGTCAGAGGTGTATGGCTGCCTCCGCTATGGTCGGCGTTGGTGCTGTTGATCATATAATCGAAAAAATATGCGAAGAAGCAAGAAAAATTATTCCGGGTGAAAATCTTGGTGCAGTAATTTCAAAAGCCGCAAAAGGAAGAATAGAAAATTATATAACCGAAGCCGAACAGCAGGGTGCAAAAATTTTGGTTGACGGAAGAGGCGCAGTAGTTGAAGGGAAAGAAAACGGTTTTTATGTAGGTCCCACTGTAATTGATCATGTAAAACCGGATATGAAAATAGCAAAGGAAGAGGTATTCGGTCCCGTTCTTTCAATTATGCGGAGCGAAACAATAGACGAGGCGTTGGAAATTGAAAACAGCTCACCTTACGGAAATGCAGCTTCGGTATTTACACAAAGCGGCGGTGCTTCAAAATATGTTGCCGAAAAAGCAAGCGCAGGAATGATAGGAGTGAACATCGGAGTTCCCGTTCCCCGCGAGCCTTTTTCTTTCGGCGGATGGAATGAATCCAAGTTCGGTGTTGGTGATATTACAGGTAAAAGCTCTATTGAGTTTTTAACAAAGCCGAAAAAAATAACAACAAAATGGGATCCCGAGTCCAAAACAAATTGGATGAGTTAATTAAATTTTTAAGAGGAACAATATGGCAAACATTGTAAAAGGCGGACTTATTCAGGCTACACTTTCAGAATCAACCGAGCAGCCGATAGAAAAAATAAAACAATCAATGATTGACAAACACGTAAAAATGATTGAAGATGCCGCACAAAAAGGCGTTCAAATTCTTTGTCTGCAAGAGCTATTTTACGGACCGTATTTTTGTGCGGAGCAGAAAACTAAGTGGTATTCGATGGTAGAAAAAATACCCGACGGACC
>DRJC01000178.1 GCA_011052365.1 Ignavibacteria bacterium | reverse complement strand
AATATATGTATAAAGAATACGAAGCCGTTATAGGGCTGGAAGTTCACGCACAATTATCAACAGCAACCAAAGCATTTTGCAGTTGCTCAACAAAATTTGGTAACACTCCTAATAGTAATGTTTGTCCTGTTTGTTTAGGACACCCGGGGACATTGCCTGTTTTAAATAAAAAAGTAATTGAATATTCCGTGTTAATGGGATTAGCAACAAACTGCAATATAAATGAATATTCGGTTTTTGCGCGCAAAAATTACTTTTACCCTGATCTTCCAAAAGGTTATCAAATCTCCCAATACGAAGAACCGATTTGTTCGGATGGATTTATCAACATTACCACATCAAAAAATGAACAAAGAAGGATAAGTATTGAAAGGATCCACATTGAAGAAGATGCCGGTAAATCAATACACGATTCAGGTTCGGAAACATTAGTCGATTTGAATCGTTGCGGTGTAGCATTAATTGAAATTGTAAGTAAACCGGAAATAAAAAGCGCTGAAGAAGCATCACTTTACCTGCAAAAAATCAGGCAGGTTGTAAGATACTTGGGAATCTGTGACGGCAACATGGAAGAAGGTTCTTTGAGGTGCGATGCTAATGTTTCAATAAGAAAAATCGGTGAAAAAAAACTCGGTACAAAAACAGAGATTAAAAATATGAACTCATTCAAAAATGTTGAAAGAGCAATTATTTTTGAAATTGAAAGACAAATTGATCTACTCGAAGACGGAAAACAAATAAACCAACAAACACTTCTTTGGAACGCAGATTTAAATAAAGCTGAAAGTATGCGAAGCAAAGAGGAAGCAGACGACTATAGATATTTCCCGGAACCCGATCTTTTTCCCGTAACTATAAAAGATGATTGGATAGAAAAAATCGAAACACAAATGCCCGAACTACCGGATACAAGATGTGAACGATTTATGAGTCAATACAAAATACCCGAATATGACGCCCTGATTTTAACAAATGAAAAATCGCTCGCAGATTATTTTGAAAACGGAACAAATTTTACAAATGATTTTAAATCTTTAAGTAACTGGGTTATGGTTGAAGTGCTTGGGATAATTAATAACGAAAAAATAAGTATAAAAGATTTCTCCATTTCACCTGAGAATTTAACCCAACTTATAAATTTTATAAATGACGGTACAATAAGCGGTAAAATTGCCAAAGAAATTTTTGTTGAAATGTTAACCGACAATAAAACAGCAGAACAAATCATAAGTGAGAAAAACATTAGCCAGATATCAGATACCTCACAATTAGAAGAAATGATAAATAAACTTTTTGATGATTATCCGAAACAAGTAGAAGAATATATTAATGGAAAAGAGAAACTTATCGGCTTTTTTGTAGGTAAGATAATGCAGCAAACACAAGGAAAGGCAAATCCAAAATTACTTAACGAAATGTTAACAAATAAATTAAGCTCTTTAAAGAACAATTAGATATATTCAATATTTATAAATCAATTATTATACACGGAGAAGAACTTGTCATTTAAAAGTGGATTTAAAAAGTTTCTTGGAATTAAAACCGAAGAAGAACAAAACAGGGAAAAAACACCAAAAGAGAAATTTAAAGATTTTATTTCATCTATTTTATTTGCACTTATAGCCGCATTTCTAATTATCACATTTGTTATACAAAACACACGCATTCCCACCGGGTCTATGGAAAACACAATTCTTGTAGGAGATTTTGTACTTGTAAATAAATTTATTTACGGTTCTTCATCACCGAGATATGTACTATTTACCGACATCCCTCTTCCCCATTTTACATTACCGGCATTAAGAGAACCCAAGCCAAATGATATTGTTGTGTTTGAATACCCCGGGGAAAAAGACAGGCTGTTTGCAAGGGAAAGAGGTGTTAACTATGTAAAAAGATTGATTGGCATGCCTGGTGATACTATAAAAATTATAAATAGAGTGGTTTTCATTAATGGTAAAGAATTTAAAAGACCAACTTATATTAAATATTTAGATTATTATTCAAGACCGGCAAGTGTTGTTGAACCCAGAATTTTTCCAAAAGGTGCTCAATGGAATGAAGATAATTACGGTCCGCTTGTCATTCCGAAAAAGAATTCAACAATTAAATTAAACCTAAGTAATATTGAACAATGGAGGACAATAATCGACAGGGAATACGGAAAAAGAGTTGTTAAGATAGCAAATAATACTATAACTATTGAAGGAAAACCTGTCAGTTCTTACACATTCAAAAAGGATTATTATTTTATGATGGGTGACAACAGGGATGATAGTCTCGACAGTAGGTTTTGGGGATTTGTAGCTCGTGATACAATTGTTGGTGAAGCGTTTATCGCACTATTTTCTTGGAATAGAAATATTCCTTTCACACAAATTTTTAAATTGATCGGTTCAATCAGACCGGATAGGATACTGAAATTATTACATTAAACAAGTAATAATTACATCTAACTAAAAAGAATTTTTCGGCATAAAGATTTAAAGGCTAAAAAAATGAAAAAAATAATTATCATATTATTTGCTTTAACATTATTATCCATCAGTATTTATTCACAATCACAGCCTTACGTTATCCTTATTTCTTTTGACGGTTTCAGATGGGATTATGCCAATAGAGGTGTTTCCCCAAATATTGACATAATGAAGAAAGACGGTGTCTCGGCTTTATCACTGAGACCGGATTTTCCATCTAAAACTTTTCCAAATCATTACGCAATTGTAACCGGTATGTATCCTGAAAATAACGGTCTGATCGCAAATTCAATTTACGACCCGTTTAGGAATGCACAATACAGTTTACGAGATTCATCCCAGGTAAGAAACGGTAGGTGGTATTTGGGTGAAGCGTTTTGGGAAACCGCACAAAGAAACGGAATTATTTCTGCAAGTTATTTTTGGCCTGGTTCGGAAATATCTCCTAAATACAGAAGACCTGAATATTATGAAAAATACGATCATACCAGAGCTTATAAAGCAAGAGTGGATGGTATAATTAATTGGTTAAAACTTCCCTACGCAAAAAGACCCCATTTTCTGACTCTTTATTTTTCAGCCACAGATGGTATGGGACATGAATTCGGCACGGATTCAAAAGAAGTTAATCAGGCTATTTTTAAAGAAGATAGTATGTTGGGTCTGCTATTTAAGAAACTGAAAGAAATAAATCTCTATGACAGCACAAATGTAATTTTAGTTTCAGATCACGGAATGTCTGATATAAGCAAAGACCGAACTGTAAACATTCAAAATATTATTAGAAATTATGATGTAAAATATCAGCAGGGCGGACCATTTATGTTGATACAGCCAAAACCTAATGAGGTTAATAAAGTATATCAATTGCTATTAAAGAATCAAAACCATTTTAATGTTTACACAAAAACAAATATACCTGCACGTTTCCATTACTCAGATAATCCGTTTATTCCTGATATAATTATTTCAGCTGATTTGGGTTGGTATCTAACAACCGATAAATCAGTAAAATATATGGCAAAAATGAAAACAGTCGCTACTCACGGCTGGGATAATAATACACTTGATATGCAGGGTATTTTCTTTGCAATGGGACCAGCTTTTAAAGTGGGCTATAAAACAGCAACAATAAATAACATTGATATTTATCCATTACTCAGTAAAATTTTTAATATCTCTCCCCGTTCCAATATTGACGGTAAATTAGCAAACATAGAATTCATTTTGAAGAACCGTTAATAATAAATATGGATTTACTAAATATTAATTACGAAAAATATTCTCTTAAAAACGGGCTGAAAGTAATTCTTCATCAGAAAAAAGATATACCTTTGGTTGCCGTTAATATATGGTATAAAGTAGGATCCTCTAACGAAGTTAAAGGTAAGACAGGTATCGCTCATCTTTTTGAGCACATGATGTTTCAGGGATCTTTAAATGTTCCGAAAGAAAAACACTTTAAATACATTCAAGAAGCAGGCGGAACACTTAATGCTTCAACAAGTTTTGACAGAACAAATTATTATGAGAAACTCCCTTCTAATTACTTAGAACTTGCCCTGTGGTTGGAGTCCGATAGAATGGGGTTTTTTCTACCTGCTCTTGACCAGGTAAAATTAGACAATCAAAAGGGAGTTGTAAGTAACGAAAGACTTCAACGATACGATAACCAGCCCTACGGCTTGGCTTGGGAAACTATTATCACAAAATTTTTTCCTGATAATCATCCATACAGCTGGCCGACCATAGGTTTTATGGATGATATAAAATCTTACACATTGGATGACGTACAAAATTTCTTTACCCAATATTATTCACCCTCCAACGCAACCCTTACAATTGTTGGGAATATTGATTTGAAGGAAACGAAATATTTAGTTGAAAAATATTTTGCGGAAATTTCAGCTAATAATAAAATAGTTCCAATTCAATCTTCGGCTTTTTCACTTGAAAAAAAAATTACTTTATCCCAAAAAGAAGATGTGCAACTTGAAAGAATTTATTTAGCTTTGCCATCCGTTGAAATATTCAATGAAAATGAAGTTTCAATTGATATCCTTTTAGATATTTTAGCCGGTTCCAAAAGTTCTAGGCTGCATAAAAAGTTGGTCCATAATCTTCAAATTGCACAAGATGTTAGTGCCTTCCAATTTTCCGGAAAATACGGAGGAGTAATATTATTTAGCGTAACTGCAAAGCCCGGTTTGACAACACAAAATATTAAACAAGAAATTTTAAATGAAATTGATAATGTCAATAATAATGGTATTACTGAAAATGAACTTTTGAGAGCTAAGAATGTTATTAAATCTCAATTTGTGTACTCACTACAAAATATAGATATATTAGCTGACCAAATTAACCATTACGATTATTACTTAAATGAACCGAATTCACTAGCAATGGATTTAAAGAGATATGCCGATACCTCAATTGAATCAGTGGTAAACGCATCTAAAAATTTTTTAACTAAAAATTATTTGGAATTAGTGATTTCACCAAAGAAATAGATTTATGACATTAGACAGAAAAATAATACCAAAGCCAAATAAACAATCAAGATTTTTATTGCCTAAAATAATTGAATTTAAGATTGGGGAGTTTTTAAATGTACATTTTGTACAGAAAAATAATTTACCGATTGTTAGATTTGGATTAATTTCTGATGTTGGAAGCACTATAGACCCAAATGGTAAAAAAGGATTGGCAAATCTTTTTAGCATGTTAATTGATGAGGGAGCCGGTAAATTTGATTCAATGCAATTGAAAGAACAGTTCCAAATTTTAGGAACAAATTTATCTATTGGAGCTTCAAAAGATTCATGCTCATTTTCATTCCTGACTCTTAAAGAAAATTTTGATAGGTCTTTGGAACTATTGAATTTAATTTTGAACGAACCAAATTTTAAAGAAGATGAATTTAAAAAAGAAAAGGACAAACTATTAACAGGTATCCAACAAATAAAGGATTCGCCGGATGACATTGCAGATTTAGCCTTTGATTCTTTAATATTTAATAACACTTCCTCCTATTCTTACCCAACTTCAGGCTATGCTGAAAATGTTGAAAGTATAACTTTGGATGATGTTAAAAATTTTTACAAAAGTATATTTCTACAATCTTCAATAAATATAGTAGTTGTGGGTGATATTGCAAAAGAAGAACTGGAAAATAAAATTAGAAAATTCATCACTCCTTGGAAATCAACGATAAAAAAGAAAAGCAAAAATATTTTTGTTGTTGATACAAAGACCAAAATTTATTTCGCTGATAAAAAGGAATCGGTACAAAGTGAAATTAGAGTTGGGCATATTACTTGCAAAAGAAATGAGACGGATTTTTATTCCAATGCTTTGTTAAATACAATTCTGGGGGGACAATTTTCTAGTAGAATTAATTTAAATTTACGAGAAGATAAAGGATATACTTATGGTGCACATTCGGGATTTAACTATTACAAAAATGCCGGATATTTTTATGTTACAACTTCTGTCGAAGGTAAATTTACTTCGGCTGCAATTAAAGAAATTTTATTTGAAATGAAAAAAATTAAAAAGGGAGTTACGGAAGAAGAACTAACTTTTGCAAAATCTTCAATTATAAAAAGATTCCCTCTTAACTTTGAAACCTATGGTCAAATAGCTTCAAATCTTACAAACAAAATAGAACACAATCTATCAATTTCTTATTACAATAATTATGTCAAAAACATTAGCAATGTTGACAACCAAATGATTAAAAATAGTGCGGAAAATTTTATCCGCCCGGACAATGCGGTTATAATGGTGGTCGGCGATAAAAAAAATATCCTACCGCAGTTAGAAGATTTGAACAAATATGAAGTAATAGAAGTTGATAATTATGGAAAGATACAGAAATGATGAAAGTGGTTTATCATATCGAAACAGCTTTAGCTGTTGAGATATCTTGTTCGCTGAAATTGGGCTGAAAGATTTACACCAAAGGCGTACAAGTCTCAGTCACCCGTTAGCTGACGGATTCCTTAGAAATGGCATTAATTTATTTTTTAGAGGCCAAGTTAGATGTATTATAATATTAATGTCACAGTACAGCAGTAGTAACCCAAAAATGAAAAATACCCCAGCAGACAGTATCGGTACTATATTTAACCCACATAATAAATATCAAATTATCCGACTTAATCGGCAAAGAAAAAGTGCCTTCAAATTAACCAGAACATTATAAATGGAAGGAATATTGTAAAATGAAAATTTTATCCTATAGTTATGGGATTCTATTATGTATTGCTTTAGCAAGTGCAGCAATAATTTCTTCAGAGTACATACCTATTGGTGCAGTTGCAATAGCAATTATATTTGGAATAGTAATAGGAAATATTACGAAATTAAATAAAATATTTAACAAGGGAATAAGTTTTAGTGAAAAGCATTTACTTTCTTTAGCAATAGCATTAATGGGGGTTAATCTTAATTTTATAATTTTAAAAGAAATAGGATTAAAATCAGTTATCTTAGTTGTTGCAGCTATGGTTATTACTATTTCCTCTGCAATTATTCTTAGTAAAATATTAAAATTTGATAAGAAGTTTGCTCTTCTATTAGGGATTGGAAATGGCGTATGCGGAAGTTCTGCAATTGCAGCAACTGAAAAAATTATTGAAGCAAATGATGAAGAAGTTGGACTATCTGTTGCAATTGTAAATTTTCTCGGAACTATTGGAATATTTTTGTTACCGTTCATAGCTAAATTTCTTCTTCAATTTACTAACATTAATTCTGGAATCTTAGCGGGGAATACATTGCAAGCAGTTGGGCAGGTTGTGGCTGCCGGATTCTCTATAAGTGATTCTGCAGGACAAATTGCTACAATAATAAAAATGACAAGAATATTGATGCTTCTCCCCTTGGTTTTTACTCTTATTTTTATATTTTCAAATAAAAACAAATCTAGTAATGAGAAAGTAAAGAAACCTAATATTCCCATTTTCATAATTGGGTTTGTATTATTTTCTCTATTACCAACTTTTAATATACTGCCAAAAGCGTATGTTGAAAATATTGGTCACATTAGCCATTATATACTTGTTATAGCAATGGCAGGTATTGGTCTTAAAATTAAATTTAAAAATATTTTGAGAAATGGAAAATATGCATTAATTATTGGCAGTCTAATTTTCTTAATACAGATAATATTTAGCAGTACTGTAATCTATATTTTTTACTAAAAATATAGATTACATTTTTAGTGAATTTTAAATTCAACTAAATAAATTTATACCCCAATTTTTTATATTTCTTTAATTCTTTTTTAAGTTTTAAAAAATTGTCTGCTGATAAAATCACATTTAATGTATCATTAACGCTTGTGTTGGTAACATAAGACTTAAATACTTTTTCCAACCTACCCTTATTTTCCTTTGAAAAATCAACAAGATTTTTTTGATACAAGAGTTTTACTTTCATTTTCTTAAAAGCCGATCTGATATTATGATTAGGAATAAAACCTCTAACTATAAGCATAAATTTGGCACGTGGGAAAGATTTTATAATTGCACTTACTCCCTGGTTAATTCTGCTTTGATTGAAACTGTTTTTAATTTTAAATTTTAACTCCTCAATATCATTATCAATAATTAAAGCATAAGATTTTTTATTTCCCAATACTTCTTTTGTTAGATTTATATTTTTAGTCGAAGGTGAGAACAGAAATGTCAGGTTTCTAATGGAATTTAGCAAATTATTTTTTTTCTCAAAATCCAAATCATTAGGAATAATAATTAATAAATTTAGATAACCGGCAACATGAGAGATATCATTATTATAATTAAATAAGACCTTTAAAACCGGTTTGTTTCCGTTTGAAATTTTCAACAAAGAAGTGCCGCCGACTTTTAATTCTTTTGAAGATATTTTTAATTTAGTCCCTGAAAAATTTTTATATATTTCTTTTATTAATAAAATATTGGGTAAATCATTAGGAACATCTATTGTATAAATAAATTCTGTTGAATTTTTTCTTGTTTTTTGCTTTGATGATTTATGGATCCAACTTTTTTTTATATTATAGTTTT
>DRJC01000177.1 GCA_011052365.1 Ignavibacteria bacterium | reverse complement strand
TGTGATTTGTGTCATTAATTTTCCACTAAATTATTTTTTCGTTGAAAGTGATTTAATATTTAATAAATTTGTATTAAGCTTGTTAAAAATTAAAGTTAGTGATTTATAAATGACAAAAAATTTTGTATCGAATAAAGACGTAACAGTAAGAATGTTTGAAAGTGATTTCCTTGAAGCATTTTCTAGAATTCATTACACTGTTCCGTTATTTATTTTCTTACCGGTTATTGCATATTTTTTGTATAGAAGTATTTTGTTTAGTTTATCAGCATCTGTAATAGTTTTGTTTATTATTTTCGGGCTAATTGTATGGTCTTTAACAGAATATACTTTACATCGTTTTGTTTTTCACTTTCCGGCTAAATCTGAATTTGGTAAAAAAATACACTTTATATTTCATGGTGTCCACCACGATTATCCAATGGATTCAAAAAGATTGGTAATGGTTCCTACGGTAAGCATTCCTCTATCGATTTTATTTTATTATTTGTTTGAAGCAATTTTTGGTGTTGTTTATGTTGCCCCTTTATTTATAGGGTTTATTGCCGGGTATTTATTTTATGATTTAACTCACTACGCAATCCATCATTTTAATATGCACAGCAAATTATGGCTTGCAATAAAAAAACATCATATAAAACATCATTTTGAAAACGAAAACTTGGGTTATGGTGTTAGCTCGCCAATTTGGGATAAAATTATCGGAACTGATTTCCCAAAGAAGAAGTAAACAAATTATTCTAAAGAGAAAATCTTCTAAATGATATTCTTTTCAAATACATGTTGTAAAATATGCAGATAATTCTTAATCTATCTTTTCTTTTCTTGTTATTCTTATTTCCTTCTAATGAATACAACGTATCTAATTATTCTAAAATTTATGTACGAACAAGTCAGATCGGATTTTTACCGAGTGATATTAAGACAGGAGTAATATTTTCTAAAGACAAAATAGATGTTCAAAAATATTATGTCATCAATTCCGTTACGCAAAAAACAGAGTTCGAAGATTATCTTCCGGATAGCATTTTAACTTACGGTAAGTTTAACTATGCAGTTCCAATTGATTTTACTCCACTCAAGAAAAAAGGTATTTATTATATAGATGTTGGTGGAAACAGGTCAACCCCTTTTAGAATAAGCGATAACGTTTTTAATAATATCAAAGATTCTCTCCTGTTATTCTATCAAGCCCAAAGGTGTGGACCAACAAAACCAATTCTACACAAAAAAGGTCATCTTTGGGATGCAACAAAGTTAATCGGAGCTGAAGATTCGTCAGGAGTTGATCTTACCGGCGGTTGGCACGATGCAGGTGATTACATTAAATTTTTACCGACAATTTCTTTTACTACATATTTAATGCTTTTTGCTTATGATTTTGATAATGTAAAATTTGGATTTGATAGTAATAAAAACGGGGTCCCCGATATTTTAGAAGAAGCAAAAATCGGACTTGATTGGATGCAGAGGGCAAATTACAAAAAAGATAAGTTGGTAACTCAAGTGCAGGATCTAAAGGATCATGAAGTCGGCTGGCGGTTGCCGGAAAATGATACACTACGATTTAACAGACCGGGTTATGTGGGAATGGGTAAAAACCAAATTGGGTTATATGCCGCCACAATGGCATTGGCTTATAGAATTTGGAAAGATAAATTTAAAGATATTAATTTGGCGAATGATTATTTAAATAGGGCAAAAGAATTGTACTCTATAAAAGATAATGTACCGGATATTGATAGCATGCCGTCAGGATTTTATCAGGATTCTAGATTTCTGGGTAAATTAGCTCTGGGAGCTACTGAATTATTTATATCTACACAAGATTCATCTTATTTAAAAGAAGCCGAAAGTTTTGCCGATAGCGCAGGTTCTGATTATTGGTGGAGTTGGGGAGACATTAATTCACTCGCTGATTATAAACTTGCAACTTTAATTCCGCGTTTTAAAGATTATCTTCAAAATAATTTAATTTATTTTAAAAGCACTGCCAAGAATTCTGTGTTTGGTGAAGGGATGCCATACTCCTGGGGTACTACCAATTCATTTTTAGGTATAACTTTACAAGCAATACTTTTTAAAAGACTAACCGGGGATACGAAATTTGATTCTCTTGCTGTAACACAAAGAGATTATATACTTGGTAGAAATCCTTGGGGAATTAGCTTTATTTATAATATAGGCAGAGTTTTTCCAAAACATCTTCATTCACAAATTGCATATTTTAATGATGGATATTTACCCGGTGCTTTAAGTGCAGGACCAGCTCCTTTAGGAATACTAAAAAATTATGATATAAAAAGAGAAAATTTATCCTATAACTATTTTAATACTGATTCGGTAAAATATTATGACGATAGATGGGATTATATAACAAACGAACCAACTATTGTGGGCAACGCAACTGCTCTTTTTGTATTTGGTTATTATTCATCAAAAAATTGATTAAATTAATTCATTCCTTTTTATACTTCTCAAATTTCTCTAAACATAAAAGACATTGATAATATAGACGTTTTTAATCGTATTGATGTGATAAATGTAACATTTTAATACAGATTATTGTTGACTTAATCTTCATAAAATACTTAGAATGTTGTGTTTTAAGCTTAAAAAGTAATAATATCTTAATATTTTATTTCGGCATAATATTTGGCTTAATTTTCCTAAGAATTGGAGAAAACAATGGCAAGTAAACTACATTTATATTCATCGGGGATACCGATTATTGACAAAGTTTGGGGCGGCTTATATAAGGGCGCAACTTATGTATTAATTGGTTCACAAAATTCCGGTAGAACATTACTGGCTTTACAATATGCAAAACATTGTGTAATGCAAGGACAAGTTTGTTTGTATTTTACATCAATGCGTCATACCGAATTATTTATTCACGCTGCTACAATTGATTTTGATCTGCAGCATTATATGAATAAAAATTTAGTTGTTGTAATAAAAGTTAGCGAACCTTCCATGGGTAACGGAGAGAGATCAAATGATGAAGTATTAATGGATTATATGAGTGATATTGCAACTGTTGTAAAGGAACATAATGCTGATAAAGTAGTTTTTGATGATCTGACACAATTTGTTGGTTTTAACAATTTGCAATTATTAGAAAATACTTTTATCAATACAATTGAAACAATTGAAGCAAAAGATAAAACAAGTTTGCTTTTACTTTCAGATCCTGTTAGTGAAAACGCAAGATTAATTACCGATAAAATTGTTGGCAATTCAACCGGTGTAATATATTTAGAAAAAAGATATGGCGAAGAAAACAAGGGTGTAATTACAATAACTCCAATAGTAGGACACCCTGAAGGTAAAGTAAAAGCTCATTATTTTCTGGAACCATATAAAGGTATATCAGTGGTATTTCAAAATGAGCCTGTATCAACAAAGTATAATTCTGACAGTGATGTAGCAGTTAGTTTTATGGAAGGTGATGATTTTGAATCAGATAATCAAAATATTGATCTGAACGATGATTACGATTTTGATGATGGAAGAGTTAACTAAAGAAATTAATAATCAATAATAAACTTAGAGTAAATAAAAATGAAACGTAAAATTCAAATTCTGCCCTCAGGCATCTCATTAGTTGACAAGAAGTGGGGTGGATTATATAGAGGTGGTACCTATTTATTAATAGGTCCAAGGAAATCAGGTAGGACTTTAATGGCACTTCAATATGCTTTAGAATGTGCAAAGCAAAAAGAAGTTTGCCTGTTTTTTACAAGTATACGTCCCAAAGATTTGATGATAATGGCAGCCTCAATAGATTTTGATCTTCAGTATTATATGAATAAAAATCTAATAATTGTTATCAGAGTTGCTCCCCCAACTGAACTTTATAATGATATCAGTAGGGATGACTTTTTGGTTGAATACTTAAATGATATTGTAACTGTCGTTGATCAGCATAGACCAAATAAAATAGTGTTTGACGAATTAACTCAGTTTATTGGATTCTCAAATCTTGAAAGACTTAATCAAGTGTTTAGACAAACAACTGAAATAATTGAAGAATCTGACATAACAAGTCTTTATATATTAGGGCAACCTGCAGCTCCTTCCTCAAGAGCACTTGTAGAAACATTATCACTTTCTGCAACCGGTATTATAACATTGGATAAACCCGATGATATGGAAGGAAAAAGTAGAGGTGAAACTGAAGGTGGTTTTATTACGATTACTCCAAACGTAGGACATACTGAAGGAAAATTTACTGCTCAATATTTTATTGAACCGTATAGAGGTATTACTACCGAAAAGACCGTAGGCTTAAGTGCTAATACACTGGCAACTCCCTTACAAGAAAGTAAAAAATATACTTCGTTATCAGATATAGAAATTCCAGATGAAAAATATGCTGCATCAAGTTTTTATTCTGAAGAAGATTTTAAACTTATATTAAATAACCAGGTGGCACTTTATAAAAGCACAGGCCAATCTTTTTCCGTAATCTCATTCAAATTAGATGATATTGTTGTTAAGAAAAATTTATTAACAATGAATCAACTTCAGAATGCAATAAGATTATCAACCGATAAAAAAGATAAAATCTGTGTAGTTAAAGATAAGGTACTGGTTCTACTTACAAGGGGAGAACAAAAAAGTACTAACAATTTGATTAGCAGAATTAAATCGAATTTACCTGTAACTAACGAAACCGATATGAAAAATTTACTACAGCATATATCAGTATTTGCAGTTCATCCTGATGATACAATTGAAAGTGCTGAAGATGTTTTTAATAAAATATCTAACGAGTCATTTGAAACAAATAAAAAAATATTTTTCCAATAAGAGATTAAGGCAATGAAAAGAATACAAATCATTACCATAGCAATTTTATTAGTACTAAGCTCAGTTCAACTTACAAATGCACAGAGACGTACTGATGTTTACAAAATACAAGCACAAAAGAAAATGCTTGTTGGTCGTTACGGTGAAGCAATCAACCTTTTAAACAAATACATAGCAGCAAATCCACAAAAAGCTGACGGATATAACTTACGTGGATTAAGTTTTGAAAAAAGGAAAGTATACGAATATGCTGTTTATGATTTTCGTTCAGCAAGAAAACTTCAACCCCAAAGCAAACAGATCAATGCAAATTTAGCACGAGCAACAGCAGCTTGGAGATCTTTATTATATAATAATATTGAAGGCTATAAAAGAGAAATAGCAATTGATCCAAGTGTACCTTCAAATTATTTGAATATTGGTAAATCTTACAAAAATCTTGGTAAATGGGGCTTAGCTGAAGAATGGTACGATAAATATCTTACTATGGAAGAAGCATCTGCAGATGAAATAATTAGATATTCTGAAATACTTGCTAAAAACGGTCACATTAAAAAAGGTGAACCGATATTAAAAAAATACACAGAAAGATATCCTAAAGATCAAAGACTTTGGTCAAGATACGGATATTTTGTTTTGTGGCTTGGTAAAAATAAAACAGCTATTGATGCATTTGAAAATGCACTTGCAATCCGTCCTTATTTTAAGGAAGCATTAGATGGTTTGGACAGGGCAAAAGGTAAACCATATATTTATTCAATAAATGATACTACGGTAAAATATAGAAACGGGAGAATTGTAAGGAAAAGAGTAAAACGATTCGAGTATCCCATAGATAGGTATTATAGATTGTTAAAAAGAAGACCAAATGATAATGCGTTACGTTTTAAGTTAATTAACGCATTGGTAAAGGTTGAAAGATTTGTAGAGGCAGAAGATCAATTAAAGAAATTAACCGAAGCCGGTGTTGAACCTAAAAGAGTTGAAAATTTAACAGCAGAAGTAGCTGCTAAAAAAGATAGTATTTCTCAGATAAGAATAGCACAGTATACTAAAAAGATTAAAACAGATCCCACAAACAAGAAAATTGTTTTGAAACTTGCTGACTATTATGCCGGTGTAAGTGATTATGATAGTGCATTGGAAATATTAAATGAATATATGAATAGAGTACCCGGAATAAACCCTGGAATAAGATTTCGAATTGCAAAATATTCAGCTTGGAACTATGATTTTGATAGAGCTGATGAAGAAATTAAAACTTTGCTAAAGAGTGATCCTAACAATTTAAAATATCAATTGTTACAAGGTCAAATTTCTGTTTGGGCAGTAAGAGACCTTGACGAAGCTAAAGGATATTTAGAGAATGTATTAAGTCAAGAACCCAATAATATTTATGCAAATGTAGCAATGGTTTCTTTAAACTCGTGGCAGAAAAATTTTGAAGATGCTAAGAAATATTTAGCTATTTCTAAAAACTTAGCTCCAAATTCAAACATGGTAATATCTGCAGAACAATTCTATTTAAGGTCATTATCTGCAAATGAAGGTTTGAAAATTATTAAAATTAGAGCAGCTGCAGGCCAATTGGCAATGGACGGTGATTATGAAGCTGCAGTTGAAAAATATGACGAGTATTTATCAAAAATTACAGCACCTACAAGACAAGAACTTTTGGAATATGCAGACATATTATTTGCAGCAAAATATTATGATAAGGCTGTAACTATCTATGACCAAATTTTAGAAGAAGGCGATGATTTTGATGCAGAACTATTAAGAGCAAGAGCACAGTTGTGGACAGCTGATTCTGCCGCAGCATTAAATCAATTCAAAATATTAGCTGCAAAAAATCCCGAAAGTTACGAAGCAAATTTATACTTAGGTGAAGCTTATTCTAAGATGCGCCAGTATGATGATGCAAAAGATGTTTACGAGAAGATGTTGGAACCAAATGATGATCCAAATAAGGTTCAATTGGACTCAACACAGATTAAAATAATAAACGCAAGAATGGGCTGGTTACCGGCAGGCGGAAGTATAGGCGATATATTTGCAACTTTCCCTAGTTACATGGCTTTAAACCCACACTCCACTTATTTTGCAGACAACCAGGACTTTTCATTTAACAAGGTCGGTTTAGGTATGCAGTTAGGGCTAACCAGTTTTATGACTGCAGGTATAGTATATAAAAGAACTCATTTACAAAGTTCGTTTTTAAGTAGTGATCTAACATCATTTAAAGGACAATTTGTTTTCAGGTTATCTGATTATATAACTACCTCATTTAGCTTTGGAACTCAAAGAGACCAATATGGTAATAAACGTAATGTATCTGATGTAATATTAAAAGCAGAAGACATATCTAAATACTCATTAGTTGCATCTTATGAGAACAACGACGGACGAGTTATTTTGATGTCTCCAAATTTAATTGGATTTTCTAACTACACTGTAGATATGTTTACGATAAATGGATTTTACTTAGCATCCTCAAAAGTTAAATTATCAGGTTACTTCCGTTATGCATCTATTTCAGATGGAAATGCCTTTAATAATTTACAGTTACGCATAGGTAAAAAATTCTATAAAGATATTTTCTTAGGATATGAATTTGGTTATGCAAATTACAAATTTGATAATCCGCTTTATTATTCACCTCAAAATTATGATACACATAGTTTGTGGATGGAATGGAACGCTAATAAATCTAAAAAAGTTAGATTAAATTTAGGCGGTAAGATTGGATATGCACCAAGTATAAATTATATTTTAAGAGAAGCATATGGTGAAATATTTTATAAACCGATGCCTTATTTTACACTTAACGGAAGAATTGGTGCTTCAAGTTCTTATAGAGCAAACAGCAGCTATAATACACTATATATTACACTATCAGCTTACTGGAGTTTCTTCTAAAATTGTGTAAGGAAAAAATTCTGTTAAGAATTAGTTAAAACAAAATAAATAAAGAGATATAAATATTTTGATATCCTGTTTAAGAGTAAATAAAATGAAATTAAACAGGATATTGCTTTTTTTGAAAAAACGATTAAATTAAATAATTTTCCGGGAGGATTATTGTGGTTAGTACCCCAAAACTAAATTCAACTATTTCAGCTAAGAAATTATTATTATTTGCTGTTATTCTGTTACTTGTTCCTTTTACAAATATTACAAATGCACAAAGAGATTACTACAATATATCAGAAGACGGATTGCTTGTTACTGCTTCCGGTAATGTGGAAGCAACAAACAACGATCAATATCTATCTACTGACAGCAAAGTATATATTGATTTTACTGAAGATGATATTAGTGCGAAGGACGAGTTAAATTTTTCTTCAAGATCGAAGAAAGTTCAAGGAAAATTTGTACCGATAACCGGCAACGTGAAAGAACTCTATAAATTTTTTAGAGCTTTGAAAGGGAGCAGAACTAAGAAAATAAGAATAGCTCATTATGGCGATTCAATATTATTAGGCGATGTAATAACAGAAAATCTAAGACAAAATTTTCAAGATAAATTTGGAGGAGATGGACTTGGCTTTCTATCCATAAAACCTGATGATATAAGAATGAAAAGGTCTGTAAGACAAAATGTTTACGGAAATTGGATAATGGGTTCAATTACAAAGGGGAACCCCAAACATTTTCCAATTGGTATTAGCGGTTTAACTGAAAAAGCAACCAGGAACAGCAGGGTAAAATTTCAAACTACAAAATTTATGAGAACTTCACGCTCTTTTAAAACTGCAAGAATATTTTACAGCAATGCTAAATCTTCTTCTTCAATCAAATATTCTTTTGAAAGTGGAAAAAAAATATCTAGGAGATTACAACCAGGTACAAGTATTAAGCAATTAGTACTTAACTCACCTCGTTTAGAAAATTCATTGGATATAAATTTTGGAGGTGCCGCAGGTACATATTTTTATGGTGTAAGCTTTGAAAGTGGAAACGGTATTTATGTAGATAATTTTCCACTTACAGGCAATTCAGGAGTTTCTTTAACACAGCTTAAGAAGAAAACACTACAAGAATTTGATCAATATCTTAATTACAAACTGATAATTATTCAATTTGGAGTAAATGCAACCCAGCTTACAATGAATTTTAGCTGGTATAGAAACAAAATGGTAAGAGTTATAAATCATTTTAAGAAAGCATTTCCCAGCGCAAGTATTCTTGTTGTAAGCGTCGGTGATAAAAGTATAAAGAGAGGTTCAAGATTTGTAACAGATCCTAAAGTTTTACAATTACTGAAAACTCAGAAAGAGATTGTGGCAAAGACAAATGTTGCTTTTTGGAATCTTTATGAAGCTATGGGTGGAAAGAATTCCTTAAATAGATGGGTTAACGCAGGTCCTCCTTTAGGACTAAGAGATTATATACATTTTACAAATTTAGGTGGAAAAGTAGTAGCTGATTTACTTACTCGAGCACTTATGAAAGAATATAATAAAATGAGATAATATTACAAAAATGTTGATAAATGCATTATTATGAGATTTTGAATGAAATTAGTCTTAAAGCATTACAACATTCTAAAAAAGAAAGCTTATAAATGATTAAAAAATAAATAATTAAACTGGCATTATAATTGAATTAAGGTTACTTAAGTATAATAAAAGAGAAATAATATGAAATTACGTCAAAAAGTTAAAAAAGCTGTATTTACAATAAAAAAGAAAAATGAACAGCCACGTCAGCATGATAATAAGGGTTCGTCAAAATATGTAAAAAGAATATTTGTAAGCGGTATATTATCATTAATTCTTTTATTTATAATTATATACACTTTACCTCAAACCGTTCTTGACGTAAGTTCTTTGCTTGAGTATACAACAATAGTAGCATTGGTAATTTTCCTGTTTGTGTTGGTTATTAGATATTTTGCAATTCTTATAATGGCTTATCTATATATTAATGAATATACATACAAACCTACAACAGGGTTCTTTCCATTCGTATCTATTATTGTACCTGTTTATAATGAAGAAAAAGTTATTGCGGAATCTATAAAATCACTATTAGGGCTTGATTATTCAAATTATGAAATTATCATTGTTAATGACGGCTCTACAGATAGAACAAAAGAAGTAGCCGAATCTTTGGTAGGCTATCAAAAAGGTAAGCTTTCCGCTGATGTTAAAGTTTCTTTAATAAATAAACCCAACGGTGGCAAAGCACAAGCATTAAATGCCGGAATTAAATATTCGAAAGCTGAAATTGTTTTATGTATGGATGGTGATTCTCAGTTATCACCTGATTCTGTAAAATTAGCAGTAAGACACTTCAGCAATCCTGAAATAGGGGCTGTTGCAGGTAATGTAAAAGTAATTAACAGAGGTAAATTATTAACAGACTTACAAGCACTTGAGTATATAGAAGGTCTTAATATGGCAAGAAGTGCACAGAGTTTTGTTAATCTGGTAAATATAATTCCTGGTCCTATCGGCTTATTCAGGAAAAAAGCAATTGAAGAAGCAGGTTTTTATTCAAGTGATACATACGCAGAAGATGCAGATCTTACATTAAAAGTTTTAGCAAACGGCTGGAAAATATATTATGAGCCTAACTCTATCTCCTATACTGAAGCTCCGGAAAAATTACATCAGTTGTTAAAACAGAGATACAGATGGACAAGAGGAATTATTCAGTCAATTAGAAAACATAAAAAATTAATGGTAAATCCGACAATTAACTTTGGTGATACATTTATTATGTGGACTATGGCTTACGAAGCACTTATTTGGCCGGTAATGAATATAGCTGCAAACTTGTTCTTTATAGTTGCTGCATTATTCTTTGGATTTACATCACTAATTTTCTTCTGGTGGGCAGGGTTGGCTTTGTTAGATTTAGTAACAGCCTTATACTGTGTAGCAGCAGAAAAAGAAGAATTTAGACTCGTACCATATTCTTTAATATACAGAATGGTGTTCATTCTTATAATTGATGTTAGTAAAGTGATGTCAACAATAGAAGAATTCCTGGGCATAAAAATGTCCTGGGGAAAATTAGAACGAGTTGGAGCTTTAAAATCATAATTATTAATTAACTAATTTATTAAAAAGAGGTAACTCATGGAACTTATACCGATTCTATCGACAATCATCCTTGTTGCGACAATAAGCACTTTTATATTGGCAATAGGTGCTTATATACTCTATAAAATTAGAGAAAGCAAAGGAGAACAATTTGTGGCAGCCGGACCCTCAGAGGTTATAGCTGAGTTGGTAACCCCAGCAGCTGCACCTGTACCTGCACGCGAGGTTGAAAGAGCACCTGCACAGGTTGTTGTTCAACAGCCAGTAGCAAGCAGTGGTCCACAACCACAACCAATATTTATTCAACAACAATATAGGCCGGAAGTTAAACCGTTACAATCAAGAGTTGGAGTACCGACTCCCCAGTTTAACGTAGCGGGATATACTGCTGCACAAAGCCCTAGAGATTCTAAATTTATGAAATATACTTCTGAAGGTTATGTGTCGGCTAAAGAAGACGTAAATGCAGGAGCATTAAAGTGGAAATAAAATCCAGAAAAAGAAGAGGCGGAATTAATCAAGGATTAATCGTATTAAGTGGATTAATCTTTCTGATTGGAGCAATATTAACTTATTACTTTATCCTTCGTGGTGTATTCGGAAAATTTAATACCGATATTCTTATTCCGAGTCCCAAGATAGTAAAGAGTGCGTTGGCTGAAGAGAAACCACACATCGCAATACTTTATTCACAATACACTGAAAACATGTTGCCTGAAGGTAGTACTTGGTTAAGTGATAATATAACCACTTGGAAAAAGTTTCTTGATAACTCCAATCAACTTTATGATATCATTTCTGATGAGACAATTGAGTTAGGTCAGCATTATAAGTACGGCTTAATTGTTCTTCCAGGCTCAAAATCATTGAGTGACAGGGAAGTTGTAAACCTAAAGAAATATGTTGACAGAGGTGGCAGCATCTTTGCGACAAGTGGTACGGCTTCTTACTCTGATGATGGTAAATGGAGAGGCTGGGAATTCTTTAATGAAGTCTATGGGATTAATTTTGAAAAAGAAATAAAGAATGATGATTTTACAAAAGTCCACACACTACGCGGTGGATTACCAATAACTGCAAATATTCCAACCGGATTTCCACTAAAAGTTGCGACGTGGGATAAACCGATAGCTGCAGAAGTAATGGACCCAAGAACCATTCAAGTAAGCTTCTGGTATAATTACAAACTTGAAAATGGTTTGGCAAGGGAAAATATTAAAAAGACTGCCGGTATAGTGTACGGGAATTATGGAAAAGGTAGATTTATCTGGATGGGGTTTGAGATAAATTCTGTTATTGGTGTGCAGGAAGACTATATCGTCTTTGACAGACTATTCAATAATTCTATCAATTGGTTAACATACAAACCGTTAGCATACTATAATGAATGGCCAAGAGGATATAAAGCTGCTGCTATTATTACGCCTACTCTTTCTCAGGATATTTATAATATCAATAACTTACTAAGCGTATTAAAATCAGAAAAAGTAAAAGCAACATTTTTTATTGATCCATATAAAGCCGAACAAAATAAAAAATTAGTAAAAACTTTAGGAAGATATGGAGATGTAGGAGCATTAGTAGATATTGGTTACTTAGCATCTATAAATGATACCTCAAATAGCTTAGATGATTATAGCACGCAGTTTGATAAACTAAACAGCGCAAAATCAATCTTGGAATCTATTACAGGTAAACCTGTTATCGGGGCAATACCTTACTATGGATTATTTGATGAAAATACTATCCAAGCTTTAATTGATGCAAAATATAAGTTTGTTCTTACAGATTCATTAACAGATAGATCGGTTCCTAAAATAATGATACGTGGTGATAAGAAAATTGTATCTATAACTAAAACAGCGCGTGATGATTATGAAGTTATTAGAGATTTTGGTTTAACTTTACCTGATTACCAATTATATACATATCAGGAAGATGTCGATAGAATATTGTTTGAAGGTGGATTGTATGTATTTAAAATGCATACGGAATATCAAGCCAAACCTGAAAATATTGGCGTTGTTAGAAAAATTATAAAAGATTTAAAAAGAAAGAAATTTTGGATAACTACAGCATCCGAAATAAGCAGATGGTTTGAAAGGAAAGAAAACGTTGAAGTAAGGGTAACAGCAAGAGGTGAAAGTAGAACAGTTGTTACTGTTTCAAATTCTGGAGCTCAAACTATAAATAGTTTGGTTGTAAAAGTTGATCTAAATCAACCTGGAGCAAGAAAGGTTTTACTAAGTACGGAAATTATTGGTACAAAGTTAGCTAAATACAAATATGATAATGCAAAAAACATTGTTTATCTATATATAAATGATTTAGAAAAAAATGAATCCCGTACCTATTATTTGGATTATACAAAACCTAACTCTTAAAATGAAATATTGAAGGTAAATCATGAAAATGAAAATTAAATATTTAGCTACTTTTATTATAGCAACATCAATTTATTTTACCGGTTGTGTTAATTCACCAACCTCACCTATTTCAGGTTTAGGTGGTAAAACCGGAAGCATTGCAATTTATTCTCCTGTAACAAGTGATTCTGTAGGATATGACAAAACAGTGATAAATTATTCTGTATCTCCGGTTATAAGTAATAAATCAGTTGAATTATATGTTAACGGACAATATAAAAGTACTTATTTTACAAACTTGAATGATCCTTCAAAAGCATTGGCTTTAGTATTTGATCCGTCACAGATAGGTACAAAAATAAGCTATTATTTAAAATATTATGATTCTAATGGTACTGCAGCATATAGTGATACGATGAAAAATATTATAATTACAGAGCCTAGAATTAAACCAAGCAAGCCTTTTGCAGTAAGATTATTAATGTTACAAGGGACTTCGTCTAATTCAGTAAATATTTCGTGGCGAGACAATCCTCAAAATGAAGTATACTATGAAGTATGGAGAAGAGACGGGTTTGTAGGAGATTATATCAGGCAATTAGGTCCACTATCCCCTGGTACGTTTAACATAAATGATAATAATCTCTTACCTAATGTAGTTTATTATTATAAAGTTAGAGGACAAAATAAATTTGGTTTTTCAAAATTTAGTGATGCGGTAAATACTGCAGGTGCAGGCGGCACGGGAGAATTTCCTCCCCCAACCGGCCTGAAGGGTGTTGCAGTAAGTTCAAATATTGTTAAATTGATCTGGCAGGACAACAGTAATAATGAGAATCTATTCAAAGTTGAAAGAAATAATAACTGGTCTGCTTGGTCTAAATTTGAAACTATAGCCACTGTTGCTAGCAATGTAACAACATTTACCGACAATACAGGAGGTATGACAGGCGGACACAAATATCTTTACAGAATAAAAGCATATTCTAACTCAGATTCTTCTTGGTCAAATGTTGCTTCTGTTAAAACCCCACTTTAATAAGTTTAATCATTTATGGTTAAATTTATTTTAAGATGTATTTTCTCATTCATAGTTAATGGTTGGTAATGTGGAAGCGAAATTCAAAATAAATCTTAAGCTATTTTCAGCTTTAGGACAAAATTTACGTTCTCCCTTTTTGGTATTTGACCGTAATGGGAGAATTTTATTTTGTAACGAAGCTGCCGATGATTTATTACAATCCCCTGAAAAAAACAAAAAAATATTTTATTACTTAGAGGAACATTCCTCTGAAAAGTTTATCGAGATTTTTAACGAACATCTTTCCACAGGAGAACTACAAGCAAAATTAATAGACCTGCAGTTAACAAACGGAAAGAAAATAAAATCAAAAGTAACATTAACTTCCTATACAGAAAAAGGTGAATCCCTAATATTCTGTTCTTTTAAATCCGTAGAGCTTTCAATAAAATCTCAGGGAAGTACAAGTATTAATGTTAAAAACGAAGATTATAAAAACTTAATCAACAACAAACAGATTTTAAAAATTATTGATGAAATTAAATCGTTGTATCCTTTTACTTTTATTGGGAAGGAAAAATTAAGAAAAGAAGTAGATAAACTGAGTGAACCTTTTTGGATTAAAGATAAGTCAAGTAATTTTAATTTAGTAAATAAAAAATTTTCAGAAAAACTTGGGGTTAATTCCACAATATTAGAAGGTCAGAAATTTAACGATTTTGTACCTGCTCATCTTGTAAATTTTTACAAATCTATTGATGATTACATAAATGATTCATTGAATTGTGTAATAGTTGAAGGCGCTCCTGTAAAATCATTATTACAATTTCAAAATTATCAAACAATACAAATTCCCCTTAACGATGCGGATAATAATGTTATTGCAATAATATGTATAATTCAAAAAATTAAAGAGAAGGAAACAAAGATAACAGGAGGCGACTTTTTTAATCTAAATCCGAATTTGTTAAATGAATATCCAAGACCTATAGCGTTGTTTGATAATAACGGTATTCTCAAGCAGAAAAGTGAACATTTTCGTAAATTATTTATAAGAAAATTAAAGGGTAGAAAAAAGTTACAGTTTAGCGAAATATTTCCATCTGAAATAATCGATAAAATTAATTCTTTTCTTGATTCTTCTTTAGAAAGTGAAAAGTATAGTTTAACGATTAATAAGAAAGACGATAATGAAAAAGGGAAATCATTTGAATTAGTTTTACATAAATTAAGGTTTGAAAAAACAAAAGTTAACGGCTTTATTTTTGATGCAAGCCCGGTAGTAAACACAGATGATCTTGAAAGCTTATTAAAAAGAAGAGGAAAAATGTTTGATATTCTGATACAAAACAATCCTGAACCGATATTCATTTATGATAAAGATAATTTAAAATTTCTTGAAGTAAATGAAGCAGCCCTGGACTTATACGGATTCAGGAAAGATGAATTTCTACAAATGGATCTAACAGACCTTTATACTCCTGAAAACATTCAGACTTTGTTAGAGTCATCTTCTGACAATCAATTACGAAGTACACAATTTAAAGGGCCCTACAGACACAGAAGGAAAGACGGATCAACAATTTTTGTGGAAATAAGTAAGATCACTTTTACGTATCAAGGCAAAGAAGCACATTTTAATATTATAAAAGATGTTACAAAAAACTTAAATCTTGAAATGAAAAATCAAGAATATAAAGCGGCATTTGATAATACGACGGATTTACTGTTCACAACAGATCAGACAGGGTTTATAAAATTTGCAAATGATAAAGCATTAAATTTATTAAATACTACAGTTAAAAAAATAGTAGGTGAATCATTTGTGTCACTCTTTATAGATGAAGACAGGAGCAGCATAAATAACACAATATTTAAATCTAAAAAACTGGAGCCTGTAAATCTAAAAGCAATGGTTAGAAAAAATGGAGGAAAGCCTGTTCCGGTAGAACTAACAGCTACACCGATTTTTGACTTTGAAGGTAATATTGATACGTTTACTATTGTTGGTATTATTAAAAAAGATGTTGTTAAACAAATAGTTGTGGATAAAACATCCGGTTCTGTTACTAATTATAAACAACAAGTAGATTCCTTATTCTTTTCAAGTCTCTTCCATGAAATTTTAACACCTATAAATGTTATTTTAGGGTTCATACAAGATCTAACAGATAATATTAAAGATTTAACACCTGAGCAAAAAGAGACGACAAAAATTATTGATCAAAACAGGGTGAGGTTATTGGAAACAATGAATTCTGTAATTGATTACTCTAATATTTTGAATGATGATGTTCAACTTAATATTACGAATGTAGGAATACCGGAAATTATTGATAATCTACAGAAAAAAAATGATGAAATTGAAGATACACAGAAAAAGGAATTTGCATACGGGAAAATATCGTCTTCATTAAATATTGAAACAGATTTACAAAGATTTCAAACTCTTACATTTTTGTTATATAAAATTATATCAAGATTAAGTTCCGGAAAAAAGTTATATTTTTCTGCTGTTTCGTTTGGAGATGATAGTCTCTTAATATCAATAAAAGACAGCTACGCTTCTTTATCCGAAGAACTTTATAAGAAAGTTGTTGATTTATTTTTCAAAGAAGAGAAAATTTTAGCTGATGTTTTCGGATTATCGGTATTAACAATTCGTTTAACAAAAGCTTTATTAAAATTGTTAAACGGAAAATTTCATAAAGATGAAACCGACAACAAGAATTGCGGTTTCGTATTTCCTCTTAAATTTGATATAACACAAAAAGTAGAAAAAAGTAAATCTCCTGATATCGAAAAGGAAATAAAACGTAGCGAAATAGTCGAAGATAAAACTACAGAAAAAGTACAAGAACCTGTTGTCGTGACTAAAGAAAAATCGGTGCCTGTTACAACTGAAGAATCATTCCGAATAGATACAATTGAAGAGGAACCACCGGTTACTGTGGAAGAAGCAACTACTCCTGTGCCAAGCATAGATTTATCAGAACTCAAATGTCTCTATATAGAAGACCAGGTTGACTCACAAATATTGTTTAAAGTTCAATTAAAAGGTTTAAAAGATATTAAGTATGCAGTTAGTTTTGAAGAAGCTTTGCCTTTATTAGATTCGGAAAAATTTGATTTTATTGTGATGGATATAAATCTTCAAGGTGAATATAATGGCTTGGACGCATTAAAGATTATTAAGAAAATGCCGGGTTATGAAAACATACCTATTATTGCCGTAACTGCTTATGTTTTACCCGGGGATAGAGAAAAATTTATTGCAACCGGATTTGAAGATTTTATTTCAAAACCCATCTTTAGAGAAAAGATGATATCTTCTTTAGAAAGGGTATTTTTACATCACGCATAAAAACTGTGGTGCTAAATTATTTTTCTGTAATTGAAAATCCGACTTATAACTTTTCAACTTTCAATTAATATTAACCCGGAGGCCATTTCATTTGCCTGCCGCCAAGCAGGTGAAGATGTAAGTATTCAACTTCCTGTCCTCCATTACTTCCGCAGTTAAACACAAGTCTGTATCCCTCTTCCGATATTTGAAAATCTTTCGCCAGTTTGTTGGCAACATCAAAAATTTCTGTGAGTAAGTAACCGTGTTTTTTCATATCTAAATCGGATATCCTACGTATTTCAATTTTGGGAATAATTAAAATATGTACAGGGGCTTGTGGGTTAATGTCTTTAAATGCAAGCACATTTTCAGACTCAAATACAATGTCTGCCGGAATTTCTTTTCTGATAATTTTTGAGAATATTGTTTCACCCATTTCTGTCTCCTTTATCAATTCCATATTTCTTTATTTTGTTATAAAGATGGCTTCTTTGAATATCAAGTTGTTCTGCTGTCTTGCTGATATTCCAGTTATTATTGTTTAGTTGCTTTAAAATAAAAGCTCTCTCTGTCTTTTCTTTAAAGTCTTGAAATGAATTACTTTCCAATATTAAATCATCAACAGATGAAGTAACTTCCGGGAATAAAAAATGAAGATCGTTTTTATCAACAAACTGTTTGTCTATAATTATTATTATCCTCTCAATTACATTATGCAGTTCACGTATGTTTCCGCTCCATTTCTGTGACTGCAATAATTCAAGTGCATTCTTTGTAAACTTAACCGGGGGTTTATTATATCTTGATGTAATATCTTTCACAAAATGATCTACCAATATCGGTATGTCTTCAACCCTATCTTTTAGCGGGGGAACAACAATTGGTATAACATTTAATCTGTGGTAAAGGTCTTCTCTAAAGTTTTCTTTACTTATTTCTTCTTTCAGATTTTTATTTGTTGCCGCTATTATTCTAACATCAACTTCAATCTTTTTTCCGCTGCCGACTCTTTCAATCTTTCCGTCCTCAATTGCTCTTAAAACTTTTGCCTGTGCCTGTGGACTCATATCACCTACTTCGTCCAAAAACAAGGTACCGTTTTTGGCTAATTCAAATTTGCCTATACGCTGTTGAGAAGCCCCGGTAAAAGATCCCTTTTCGTGCCCAAATAATTCCGATTCAATAAGTTCATTGGGAATAGCTGCACAGTTTATTTCTACAAAAGGTTTATCTCTTCTTTTGCTTTTATTGTGTATGGCTCTTGCAACTAATTCTTTGCCGGTACCGTTTTCGCCTGTAATTAAAACCCTTGTATCAAGAGGGGCTACTTTTTCAATAATTAAAAGAATATCTTTTATTGCTTTGCTTTCGCCCAATATTTGCCCGTTGCCCAAAAGCGATTTTTTTATTTCGATGTTCTCTTCAAGTAGTGCTGATTTTTCAACAGCATTACGGGTACTTATTACAAGCTTCTCTCTGTCTATCGGCTTTTCAATAAAGTCATAAGCACCAAGCTTTGTTGCTTTTATTGCATTTTCTAAACTTCCGTGTGCGGATATTATTATTACTGAAATAAAAGGGAATTTGTTTTTTACTTTTTTCAAAACCTCAAAGCCGTTCATCTCAGGCATCTGAATATCCAAAAGCAATGCAGAATATTCTTTTCGGTTTAGTTTTTCCAATCCTTCTTTGCCTGAAGTTGCATAGTCGGATTCGTAACCTTCATACTCAAGAATTAACTTTACACTTTCGCAAATTCCTATTTCGTCGTCTATAATTAAAATTGATTTCATTGATTAAATCTAAAATATGATAATGTTCTTGTTATTAAAATTTGTGACGGTAAAACTTTTTTATTTTTCTTTAACATTTTACCGAAAAGATTACCTAAAGTATTTGCCATCATATCACGTTTGTCAATTGTAGATTGTACCTTAAAATTATCTTCAAAAACTTCAACAAAATAACCAATTAGGTTGCCGAAATCAAAAATGTTTGAACTGTAAGATATAAATGCACTTCCAAAAAAGTGAGACAATTTATCTTTATCACCGAATTTATTGGTTGGTGAATCTACGAAAAAATATTTTGGCAGATGCTTGTTCTTCAAATTAAAAAGAGAATCGGTAACTGAAATCAATGGGTAATTAAATTTATTTAAAAGAGGGAATTTAATCGGTACTTTCCTTACAGGTACTAAAGCGAAAGTTAAAGAAAGTAAAGTTTCGGTAAAATTATAATTCTGATATTTTAATTGGTAAATATAAATCGAGTCTATTAATTGAATATCGGATTTTGATTCGGAAAGATTTTTGAAATAATCGGAAGCAATGTATTTAGAAATGTGGTTAATGGATTTATAAAGTTTGCTGTGCTGCGGGAAAAGGGATGTTGTAAATATAAAGAATATAATTAAGTAGCGCATTTAATAATAACTTGCTTTTGGAAATAAAAATAAGAAATTATTATGTTTTGTGTCTGATTGTTTTTAAAGAAGATGCCGCTACACACCAAAGGCGGTTAAAAATTCGCGAATGTTAAAACAATGAAATTCATTATTATGGGCTGAATTTTCATTCTTTCAGTCCGTGTTTTTTAATTTGTTCAATTAATGTTTTTAATGTTTTTAATGTTTCAATGTATTTTTCTATTTAGCCATAACTTTTATCAACACACAACAAATTTTTTTACAACGAATTGCGGCATGAAGTATAGCTGATGTTGTAGCACGTAAATCATAATTCAATTGATATATTGATCTTCCCGCCTAATCCTTTTTCAACAATGTCAAAAAGAGTTTTAAGAGTCAGGTTACTTCCATTATTTTCAACCCGAGAGATATAAGTCCTTTTCTTGTTGACAATGTTTGCAAGTTGCTCTTGTGTCAAGTTTTTTTCTTTTCTGGCTTTTTTCAATAAAAGTCCTATTTTGAAAGATTCAACTTCTCTTTCAAGTTCATCTCTTCTTTCAGTTCCCTTTTTTCCATAAACCGAGTCTTTTATTTCAGTCCAAGTTTTTGTATTCATTTTGTTTCCTTCCTTTTTTCGTTAAAATATTCATTCATAAGTCGAAGTGCTTTGTTGATTTCACCCTTTGGTGTTTTTTGAGATTTTTTGGTAAATCCGTTTAAGAGTATCACCAATCTCCCTTCGTCAAAAAAGCAAAATACTCTCCAAATGTTTGAAGCTAATGATATTCTTGCTCATAAAGTCCTTTCGTTCCCTTTATTAGTTTAAGGTAATTTCCTGGTATTCTTTCTAATGTTTCAATC
>DRJC01000176.1 GCA_011052365.1 Ignavibacteria bacterium | reverse complement strand
ATTTCTCCTTTAACAAGAGCAGCTTGCTTTTTTCCATCGAGTAAACTTTGATAAAGATGAAAACGAAACTGTCCGTGCAGGGTTGGAAAATTTATATCTGTAATTTTCTCAATTAATTTTTCTCTTTGTATCCTGTAGTGGATCAGAGCCTGAACAGTAAGGATTTTTAGCCCGAACTTTTCAGCAATTTCCTTTAAATGCGGAACTCTCGCCATCTCACCGTTCTCCCGGAGAATTTCGCACAAAACACCTGCGGGTTTCATATTTGCAAGTTTGCAGAGATCAACTGCAGCTTCAGTATGTCCGGCACGTCGCAAGACACCTTCATCAAAAGCTCTTAAGGGGAAAATATGTCCGGGTCTTGCAAAATCATTTGGTTTGGAATTGGCATCGATAATTTTTTTTATTGTCAACGCCCTGTCCGTAGCTGAAATCCCTGTAGTTGCACCATCAACTGCATCAACTGAAACCGTGAATGGTGTACCGTGTAAAGCGTTGTTTTTGTCAACCATCATCGGAAGACCTAATTCGTCCAATCTTTTACCGTTAACTGCAACACAGACCAGTCCCCTTCCATGAGTTATCATAAAATTTATAACATCGGGAGTAACATATTCGGCGGCACAGATAAAATCCCCTTCGTTTTCTCTATCTTCGTCATCAACAACAATAATTATTTTGCCGTGCTTTATCTCATCAATTGCATCTTCAACTTTACAAAACATTTTCCGCCTTTTTGTTTAGATAAGTAATGTGTGTTGCCCGTTAAATGAGCAACACTAAGAAATAATAATTAGTACTTTTATTTTACTATCTGTGAGATTGCAGTACGTTCGAACTTCATTTTCACTTTATTCCCCACATCAAGTAAAACGGTTTTATCGTCAAGTCCTTCAATAACACCGTGTATTCCGCCGCTTGTAACAACCTTGCTTCCTTTTGCAATTGCATCAAGCATTTTTTGTCTTTCTTTTGATTTTTTCTGTTGAGGTCTGATTATCATAAAATAAAAGATGACAAAAATAGCACCGAACATAAGAACAGTGCTCATTAAATTTCCCCCACCTCCGCCACCGTTTTGTGGGGCAAATGCTAATATTAGTTCCAATTTATTCCTCCGAATTATTTAATTCATTGATTGATATTTTATTAATTATTTCTTCTTTCCAGTTTTTAAAATTTCCGTCCAAAATTTTCTTTCTCGCCTCACTTACCAAGTCGAGATAAAAATGCAGATTGTGAATAGACGCAAGTTCCAGAGCCAAAATTTCTTTTGAATTAAACAAATGCCTTAAGTATGCTCTTGAATAATTTTTACAAGTGTAACAATCACAATTTTCATCTACTTTGTTAAAATCTTTTTTATATGCAGCATTCCGCATAGAAAGCGTTCCGCCTGATGTAAATAAATATGCGTTCCTTCCGTTACGTGTCGGCATCACGCAATCAAACATATCAATACCGCGTTCAATCGCTTCCAAAATATTTTCCGGTCTTCCCACACCCATTAAATATCTCGGTTTATTTTCGGGCATAAAATCGGTTGTAAAATCAACCATCTCGTACATTTTATCCATTGGCTCGCCTACCGCCAAACCACCGATGGCGTAACCGTCAAAGTCCAAATTTACTAAATCCTTAGCTGATTTTTCACGAAGGTCTTTGTAAACACTTCCCTGAATTATTCCGAAAAGCGACTGTTCAAATCCGTATTTAGGTTTTGAGTTATCAAATGCTTTTTTGTTTAGCACCGCCCATCCTGAAGTCAACTCCTGTGATTTCTTTGCATAATCATATTCGCAGGGATAGGGTGTGCATTCGTCAAGCACCATCATTATATCCGAGCCGATGCTTCTTTCAATATTGATTACTTTTTCAGGTGTAAAAAAGTGTTTTGAGCCGTCCAAATGAGAACGAAATTCAACGCCACCGGGTTTAATTTTTCTGAATTCACTCAGGCTGAAAACCTGGTAACCTCCGCTATCGGTTAGAATGGGTTTGTTCCAACTCATAAATTTATGCAGACCGCCTGCCTGTTCAATTACTTCCATTCCAGGTCGCAAGTAAAGATGATAAGTATTTGAAAGAACAATTTGAGCTTTTATGTCGTTTTCTAATAAACTTTGGTTCACAGCTTTTACTGTACCTAATGTTCCGACGGGCATAAATATCGGTGTTTCAATTTCTCCGTGAGCTGTTTTTAAATTGCAAACCCGGGCTTTTGAATTTTTATCCTTTGCAATTAACTTTGTCTCTAACAAATCCACCCGTCTTTTTTGCGTAAACCATTTTAATATTAAGATTACAAATTTAATGTAAAATTAATTCATGTACCATATTAAAGACACAATAACAAAATTTTGTTATCCTTTTTATGGGAGTTGTTTTGAAATTTATTTATAACGCTTTATTTGTGTAAGTGAAATTTCACTCAAAATAACCCCGGTGTTCCCTTTTATAAAACCTTTTATGATGAGCGGATGATTCTTTTGATTGGAAGTTTATTCCTATGTTTTATCATTTTCCAAATTTGAATAAATATGTACAATTTTCAAATAATAAAAATAAAATCTTTTACATATATTGCTTATAGAATTCTATCAACTACTTTTTAAAACGAAAAAAAGGATATGAGATGCGAAAAACTTTTAAAATATTTTTTTCCTTAATTACCATAACACTTATTTTTTCCTCTTGTAACAATGCAGGCTTAACTCCACAAAAAGCTTTGCAAGTTATAAACAAGGACACAATGCTTAATGATGTGAACGTCCTTTCTGCGGACAGTATGTTGGGTAGAGCGCCCGGAACTATTGGTGAAGTTAGGGCTTCAGAATATATAGCCAAAAGATTCAAAGATATTGGATTAGAAAAAGTAAAAGACTCTTATTTCCAAACTTTTAATATGATAGGCGCTAAAAAAAATTCGGATAAATCTTCTCTTATAATAAAAAGAAACAACAAAATATTAAAATATAAATCTGATGAAACTTTAACATATTGGTCTTCTTCACAAAAGAAAGTCGTTGACATAAAAAATGCTCCAATAATTTTTGTCGGTTATGGAGTGCAGGCACCCGAATATAACTGGGATGATTTTAAAGGATACAATGTTAAAGGAAAAATATTGTTATTCTTAAATAACGATCCCCCGGTTACAGAAAACGGGAAAGAATTATTTAAGGGTAAAACACGCACCTATTACGGAAGGTGGACTTACAAATTTGAACAGGCAATGAAATTAGGAGCTGCCGGTGCAATAATGATTCACACAACTCCATCTGCAAGTTACCCATGGAGTGTTGTTCAGAATAACGGTGCTGAAGAAGAATTTGCAATTGACAAACCCGGTAGTGGTTATCAAGTAGATTTTTTATCTTGGATTGACAAAGCAACTGCCAATAAAATTGCAAAATCTATGGGAACAAATTTAGACGGTCTTTTTAAAATGGGAGCAAAAAGAAACTTTAGACCGAAAGACACAGGCTATAGAATTACCGCACACATAGAGTCCAACATTAGAAAAGTAGAGACGAAAAATATTTGGGGAATATTGCCCGGAAGCGATCCGGAACTAAAGAAACAAGTTATAGTTTTTACCGCACATTATGACCACATAGGAACTAATCCTAATTTAAAAGGAAATGATAAAATCTTTAACGGCGCTTGGGATAATGCTATTGGTGTGGCAAGTATTATCAATATTGCCGAAGCGTTTTCATCCTTAAAAAATCGTCCGAAACGTTCAATACTTTTTTTGGCGTGTGCAGCAGAAGAAAGCGGAACATTGGGCAGCGAATGGTTTGTAAATTCCCCGCCATTTAAGAGAAGTAGGCTTGTTGCAAATATAAATATCGATATGCCTCAAATTTTTGGAATTACTTCGGATATTTCCGCAATAGGTGTAAATATGAACTCAATAGGAACTACTTTACGAGAAGTTGCAAAGGAATATAAAATAAAAAATAGTAACGGTGATTCGGTAAGTATAAATGTTGTTGGAGATACAAATCCGAATGCCGGAAGTTTTTACCGCTCCGATCAAGTAAGCTTTGCCAAGTTTGGAATTCCGGCTATTGCAGTACATCCGGGTAAAGATTTTATTAAAAAACTTAATTTTGATACTAAAAAATATAGGGATGATCATTATCACCAAGTTATTGACGAAGTAAATGATAAATGGAACCTTTCCGGTACCGAAAGAGATATGCGTGTTATGTTTGATGTTGCCCTAAAAATTGCAAACGCAAAACAAATGCCTCGCTGGTTTAAAGGAAACGAATTTGAAAGTATTTGGGAAAAATTACACGGAATTACAAAGTAAAAAAATAGTTCAAAATTTAATGAAACTTGCGAAAATCAATATCTCAGAAAAACTTTCTCTGTTCTCTGAATATTGGAATCCTAAAATTGTGGGTGAACTGAACGGACAGCATGTTAAACTTGCTAAATTTAAAGGGAAATTTATTTGGCACAAACACGAAAATGAAGATGAAATGTTCTATGTGCTGAATGGT
>DRJC01000175.1 GCA_011052365.1 Ignavibacteria bacterium | reverse complement strand
CCATAGATGGTAGTTCCGGGTTGAATAGTTAAAGTAGCACCACTTTTTACTCTTACAAAACCACTCAGTAAGTATGTTTTATCTGATGTTAAAGTCTTATCTGATGTTATGTTTCCTGATAAAACTACGGATTGAGCAAAAGTTTGAACAACGAACAGGAACAAAAGAAAAACTGTAGAAAGGATTTTCTCTCTCATTATATCACTCCTTTTTTTTGAATATAATTAGTTAAGTTAATTGATGGTTACAACTGATAAGACAAGGCTAAAGAAATATTCCTGCCCAACTTTTGTCTTTCAGAAACTTTGTCACCCAAAGGTGTTTTTTGAATAAAAATACGATCTTGGTTTAATAGGTCTCTTATTGCTAATCTTAAATTGAAATGTTTAAATATTTTTTTTGTTATGTTAATATCAATCTGATCTCTTGGCATTTCTACAATATCTCCCAAGCCTGAAAAACCCACACGAGATATTCTTTTACCTACTTTATTGTATGTTATTGATGAAGAAAAGCCGGTTGCATAAGCATCATAATAAAGACCGAAATTCATTATATAATTAGCCTGTCCCTGCATCGGTCTTGAGTTTCTTTGGAAACCGTTTTTCTTACCAATTTCTATGTTGGAGTTTATAAAACTTGTGTTCCCCACAAAGAAGAAGTTATTAAGAAACGGTGCTATAAAGTTTAAAGATTTTTTTAATTCTAATTCTATTCCATAATTCTTTGCATCATTTCCGTTTTCAAAAGAACGTATAGGTTCAAACGATGAAGAAGCAATTAAAATTTCCTCAATAGGGGCTTGAAAATTTTTGTAAAAGAAGCTTACGGCAATTAATTCTTTAGGAGCAGGATAAAACTCAAATCTAAAGTCGTAGTTTTGAATTAAAGATCTTACAAGTTTATTATTTCCTTGAACAAGCTCATTAGTAGTAAAATCAAAATAGCTGAATGGAGCCATCTCTCTAAATTCAGGGCGGGCTAATGTTCGGCTGTATCCGAATCTTAAATTTATATCATTATTATAATGATATGTTAGGTTTATGCTTGGTAGAAGATCTCTATAAGTTCTGTTAATAATTAAATCTTCATTAGTAATAGTTTTTGATTTTAAATTTTGATTTGATTGTTCGTACCTGGTACCGGCTATTATTCTTAGATCTGAAAATATTGTTACATCAAACATTAAATATGCGGAGTAAATTTTTTGGTTTGCGGTATAACTATCAGACGGGCGAGTTGTTTCAGTTACCTGGATAAATTTATTATTGAAATTTTTAGGTTGAAAAATATCGGTAACAGATTTTTTTAGGATAGAATCTTCCCGTAAAAAATTTCCCCCGAAGTCATTTTTAAAACCAAAAATTCTTGCTTTAAAATTCCTGTCTTTTTTGTTGTAACTTAATCCCGCCTTGAAGTTCGGCATAGTTGGAGAGTTAAATAACTTAAATGTAAAATCTGTATTAAAATTAAATATATGATCTTTTAATTTTCCAAAATAACGGGTAGCTATTGCTTGATCTAATAAGAACCTTAAAGGCTCGGTGGGATTAAAAATATCTCTAGCATAAACATATCTTCTTCTGTCCGGTTCATTTCTTTTTGAAGTGGCATAACTGATATTCCAATTTATTTTTAAACCGTTGAAAAAATTTAATTGATGACTTCCTATAACTTGATTAGATATTAAAGTACGTTCGATAAAATCTATTGAAGTTACTTGTCTGTATTGATCCGCATATTTATAGCTGCCTTCGTAAAATATGCTGTTATCTTTAGTGTTCTGGCTATAAAGATTCTTAAAACTTATTTTGTTAGTATTATTAAATTTAAGACTAAAATTTAAAAGTCCGCTCCATTCTATTTTTCTACTGTAGTTACCTCCGTTATAGTTATAACGAAGTCCTTGAAATGTATAGTTACGTTGAGTAATCAGTTTTGTTTCGCGTGAATTCGAATAGATAAAAGAGCCCATATAGCCCAGTTGTGTACCTTTTCCAAGAATTATTTTGTCACCTATTACCATATTTAAACCACCGTTTATAGGTGCATTTTGGGAAAAAGTTTTCCAATTATTTTTAAAACTAAGTCCTATCTTTTGAAGCTGACCAGGGAGATAGTTGCCTCTTACAACTTTGTCTGCAGTAATAATAGTCGGTAATGCTCTTGTTCCGTTATCTATTCCTAAGTAGTCTGTTTTTCCACCATTATACGTGGTAAATGCTTTACCGGTTGTAAGTGAGTTATATTTAACGGTGGTAGAATAGTTAAATACAAAACCGGCAGGGAAATCAATGGTATTTATTTTAACAAGTCCGCCTGAAAAATCACCTGGCTCATCGGGTGTAAATGTTTTTGAAGTAACTATACTTTCAATCAAACTTGCCGGAAAAATATCATAAGAGAAACTCTTCTTTTCCGGGTCGGTGCTAGGTAATTCGGAGCCATTCAATAATGTGTTATTATACCTGTCGCCTATTCCTCTAATAAAAGCAAACTTACCTTGTGATATTGTTACACCGCTCATTCTTTTAAGAACATCGGTGCCATCCGAACTGTTATTCTTTTTTATTAGTTCGGCACTTATTGCATCAACAATACTGCCGGACCTTTTTTGTAATCTTAATACGGCATTTTCAGAATTCTTTAGTACATCAGCCGTTATAACAACTTCCCCTGTTTCAAAAGTTGCCGGATCTAAACTAACATTAATTTTTTTATAAACACCATTAGTGATTTTTATATTGACTATTTTCGTTTTTGTATAACCAATCATTGAAACAGTTAATGAATATTCACCTTCAGGTATGTTTTTAATTAGATAATTTCCGTCAATATCCGTTGCTGCACCAATTGTTGTTCCGTTAAGTATTACATTTGCACCTATTAGTTTTTCGCCTGTTTTATTGTCAAAAACAACACCTTGAATTTTGCCCCCGGTTTGTGAATAAGTATTTAGTTGGAAACTTAAAAGGAGAAATGCGAGTATATATATATTAATGATTGATTTGTTTTTTTTTCGTAACAAGTTTCCCATACTTTCTCCTAAACATTTATTAAAATTTTTATTGTAGCAAGATAAATTTGGTATGTTATCTTATTGTTATCTAAATGTTAAGGTTCGGTTAAATAATTGTTAAATAATTGTTAAGGTTTTAATATTCTTGATTTATTTGTAATTATTTTTTTATTTTCTATGTTTAACATTGTTGGCATTTTTTTAAAACCAATTATTTTAATGCCCTGATAAAATAGATTTGTTATATGTACGCGAAGCCGGTCTTGATTATTTAATATTAACCCACCACAATTCAGTAAAAGCTTTGAAGAAGGACTATGAAGGCTGATACGGAGATACACTTTCTCTTGTTGGTTGCGAGATAAACGATAAAGGAAAAGAATCATTACATAGCTTTCGGAATTGAAGGTTCATATTCAAAAAGAATGAATAGAGATGCTTTTTTTTAAAATCGTTTTGGACAGGGCTAAATGAAATGAAATAAACACACTACCTACAATAGAAGATAGAAAGTCTTAAAAACAAAAATGAGCAAATTGTATTAAAAACAGCTTTCCCTAGTAGAAAGTTTCACAAAAAATATGGTGGTAAAAATGAAAAGAAATGAACTAACTGAAGAAGAAAAATTGATTGAAAATAATATTGATAAATTAAAACCGGTAAGTGGTGAAAAAAAAGCAAAAATAGAAAAAATATTAACCGGAGCCCGTAAGAGTAAATCGATAAGTTTAAGGATATCTGTTTATGATTTGGATAAACTTAAAGAAAAGGCTGAAAAAAACGGGATTCCTTATCAGACCCTTATAAATTCAATTTTACATAAATACATTACCAATCAATTATTAGAAGAAGATGAAATATTAAAAGCTCTTTCATTCGGAAGTAATGCCGATTTGAAATATGCCGAATAATTTATTTAAATAAAAAAGGGCGACTTGTAAGTCACCCTTAATAATTATAATAATAATTTTACACTTTTACCAAATCTTTACAACTTTATCTTTCGGCATCCGCATCTTATCACCCGGTTTAACATTGAATGCTTTCCAGAATACCGGCATATTGCTAAGTGGACCGAGAACTCTGTATTTACCCGGTGAATGAGGATTAGTTTTAATTCTTAGTCTTAAAGCTTGCGGTCTCATATTATTTTCCCAAACCTGTGCCCAACCCAAGAAGAACCTTTGAGTAGGAGTAAAACCGTCCAGCTTTTCGTTCTTTTTAAATTCCTCTGTGTTTTTAAATGCGGTAAATGCAACAGTTAATCCCCCTAAGTCGGCAATATTTTCTCCCGCTGTTAGTTTTCCGTTTATATGAAGAGAATCTATCGGTATATAAGAATCAAATTGATCATATATTTTTTGTGCTCTTTTATCAAATCTTTCACCATCTTCTTTTGTCCACCAATCTTTTAAATTACCGTCAGCGTTAAACTTTCTCCCTTGATCGTCAAAGCCGTGTGTAATTTCGTGACCAATTACGGCGCCCATTGCTCCGTAGTTTATTGCATCATCAGCTTTTTGATTGAAGAAAGGAGGCTGAAGAATTGCTGCCGGAAATACTATTTCATTTTTTGTAGGACTGTAATAAGCGTTTACGGTTTGAGGTGTCATTCCCCATTCGGTTTTGTCAACAGGTTTTCCCAACTTGTTCATATTTCTTTTGAAAGCGAAAACCCTTCCCTTTAGTACGTCTCCTATATAAGATTTGCGATCAATACTCAGTTTGGAGTAGTCTCTCCATTTATCAGGGTAACCTATTTTTACAGTGAAAGAAGCCAATTTATGAAGAGCTTGTTTTTTTGTTACTTCGCTCATCCAATCAAGATTTTCAATTCTGCTTTTCATAGCTGTTTTTAAGTTAGCTACAATTTTGGCTGCTCTTGCTTTTGCCTCGGGAGGAAATGTTTTTTTAACATATATTTGTCCCAGTGCTTCACCGAGGTAAGTATTTATGGCACGCATAACTCTTTTCCATCTTTCGGGTTGTACTTTTGCCCCGCGTAAATATTTTCCATAAAAATCAAAATTGGCAATTTCAAAACTTGAGTTTAAATAAGGTGCTGATCTGTTAATAAAATTCCATGTTAAATAAACTTTCCAATCTTTAATTGGAACCCGTTTAATCATCTTATTTACTGCTTTAAAGAATTTTGGCTGAGCAACGTTGATATAATTAGGAGCACTAATTCCCAAATAAGTGAAATAATTATTCCAATTCAGGTTAGGGGCAAGTCTTTTAATTTTTGCAATGGACATTTTATTGTATGTTTTGTACGGGTCTCTTCTTTCAACTCTCGACATTGATGCTTTTGCAAGTTTAGTCTCAATTTTCATTACTGTTTTAGCATTCTTTTCGGCTTCTGCTTTTGAATAACCAAGTAAAGCAAACGTGTTCGTAACATAATCAACATATTTCTTTCTTGTTTCTACCGATCTCTTATCTTTCTTTAAATAGTAATTTCTATCCGGCAAGCCGAGACCACTTTGTGAAAGTGTTGCAATATATTCTTTACTGTTTTTAGCGTTAACAGCTGCATAAATATTAAAAACAGGTGAGCCATCTAATTTTTGCGCCCATGCAATAGCACCAATTAAATCATTCCTGGATTTTATTGAAGCAATTTTTTTCAACTCCTTTTCAATAGGCTTGATTCCAAGTTCTTCAATTTTTATTGAGTCCATACCGGTTGAGAAGAAATCACCAATTTTTTGAATGTTACTACCTTTTTTTGCTGTTTTGTTTTTAGCTGCCTTTTCTAAAATTTCTTTTAATACTTTATAATTATTTTCCGCTAATATAGTGAAGCTGCCCCAGTAGCTATATTCATCAGGGACAGGATTATTTTTTACCCAATTACCCACAGCATATTCATAGAAATTTTGTGCCGGGTTTGCAGTTGTATCCATTCCTTTTAAATCAAAACCATGCCCATCACTTTTTGGAGTTGAACACTGCAGATTAATAAAACCAAACATTGTAATAATTATTAACCCCAGAGATAATTTCTGAAATAATTTATTCATAATTTTCCTTTTCACTTTATTGGTAAAATGTTATTTAAGCAGATTAATATAATAATGTAAATGATTTTTTATTAAAATAAAATGATAAATGGTAATAATTTATTTATAAAAATATCGGTGGGAAAATGAAAAAAATAGTTGTTCTCGGTTGTGGAATGGTCGGCAGTGCAATTGCCGGAGATTTAAATAAAGAATACTCAGTAAAAATTATAGATATAAACGAAAAAAATCTTAAACAAGCATCTGGTAAACATAAGTTGGAAACAGAACGTGCGGACCTCTCAAATAAAAGCGAATTACAAAATGCTATAAAAAATTATGATTTAGTTATATGTGCGGTTCCGGGTTTTATGGGCTTTGAAACATTAAAGTATATAATTGAAATGAAAAAAAATGTAGTGGATATATCTTTTTTTAAACAGGATCCATTTACGTTGGATGCATTGGCAAAAGAAAATAATGTAACCGCTATTGTTGATTGCGGAGTTGCCCCGGGTTTAAGCAACCTAATTTTAGGTTATCACAACAAAAGGATGAAAGTAATAAACTTTGAATGTTTGGTCGGAGGTTTACCCGTAAACAGAACCTGGCCATTTGAATACAAAGCACCGTTTTCACCGATAGACGTATTAGAAGAATATATCCGCCCATCCAGAATTATGGAAAACGGAAATATTATAATTAGACCGGCATTAAGTGAGGCGGAACTTGTAGATTTTGATAGTATCGGAACTCTTGAAGCTTTCAATACAGACGGTCTTAGAACATTATTAGATACAATGGATATACCGACAATGAAAGAGAAAACATTAAGGTATCCCGGACATATTGAATACATTAAAGTCTTAAAGAAATGCGGATTCTTTGATTCAAAAGAAATTGAAGTAAACGGCAAAAAGATAAAACCGATTGACCTCACCTCCAAACTTCTTTTACCCCTGTGGTCTTTAGAGGAAGGTGAAGATGAATTTACTGTTTTAAAAATCACAATTGAAGGTGAAGAAAATAACCAGCCCAAAACATATACATACACATTAATTGATAGATACAATCACGAAGACGATGTTTCATCAATGTCTCGTACTACGGGATATACCTGCACGTCTGCTGCCCGGCTTCTTTTAAAAGATAAATTTCATAGAAAAGGAATATGTCCGCCTGAATATTTAGGAGAAGATGAAGATTGCTATTTGTCAATAATAAATGATTTGAATGAACGAGGAATAAAATTTAACCGATAATGAACTATTAGGAACTCTATTATGTCTAATTATAAAACCGTTTCAAATATTCCTTTCATAACAAAACAAGAAATGATAGAAGTTGACAGGCTGATGGTCAAAAAATATCATATCAGTCTTATTCAAATGATGGAGAATGCAGGAAGAAATTTAGCTTCTCTCGCGCGTAATTTATTTTTTCACGGAGATGTATCCAATAAAAAAATATTTGTTCTTGCAGGTCACGGTGCAAATGGCGGAGGTGCGTTGGTTTCAGCGAGACATTTAATTAATTGGGGAGCCGATGTAAAAATAATTATTTCAAAAGATGAAACTGAATTTTCCGGGGTGCCTAAAATTCAACTTGAGATATTAAAAAATATGTGTGCCAATATTTTTCAGTTTAATCAAATTAAAAATGATTTTAACACCGACTTAATAATTGAAGGTTTGGTCGGTTACAGTTTAAATGGTAGTCCGAGAGGTACACTTAAAGACATAATTGAATTTGCAAATGATCTGCCTGTAAAAAAGTTATCATTGGAT
>DRJC01000174.1 GCA_011052365.1 Ignavibacteria bacterium | reverse complement strand
CAGCCATTTCTTCTGTACTTGAAGAAATTTCAGCGCTTGCACTTGCCGTTGCTTGAACTGCTTCGGTTACTTCTGAAAGTGTACTGTTAAATGATACAGCCAAACTGTTTATGCTGCTCTTTATTGCAAGGAAATCTCCTTTATATTCTCCGGACATTCTGACTGTTAAATCACCTGCCGACATCTTTTCCAATACTTTGCTTTGTTCGTTAATAGGTGCAGCAACTGCTTCCAATGTATTATTCAATCCTTCTATCAATTCTTTATAACTTCCGGCAAACTTTGAAGCGTTACCTCTTGTTTTTAATTTTCCGTTAACTGATGCATTTACTAATAGGTCTATTTCATTCACCGCTTCTTTTACTGCCTTTACGGCTTTTTCTACCGAAGCTACTGTCCCTTGTGTATTTGTGATAACTTGATTCATGTTAATCGCAAGCTGACCGATTTCATCTTTTGAATCTATTTCAAGAAGTTTTGTACCGGTTACAATATTTATATTCAAATCTCCGTTTGCCAATTGTTCGCTCCCTTTTGCAAGGTTGGTAATACAAATACCTGATAAACTTTGCATACGTTCCGCTACTTGTTTAATCTTTTTAGAAAGATAATTGGCAAGATAAAAACCGATTAATAAACCCAAGCACACAGCACCGATTAAAAGGAAGATCATAAATTTTCTGGAGTTAGCATACAGAACGCGGCTTTCATCATAATATTGTTTACCGTTATCTTCTTGTAATCGTGAAAGTTTTACCAATAAAGTATCGATTAGATTCGCTTCCTCTCTCCCGACCGTCATTGCTAATTGAACAGACTCTTTATTAACCATAAGATCTTCCAGGCCGGCTTTTTCTATTATTTGCTTAACTATCTTTTTGTAATTTTTCCATTCTCTTTCAAACTTTGCTATGAGCTGTTTTTCTTCATCGGTTTGCATTAAAGGCTTTGCTTTTTCCAAATTCTGTTTAAGTAGAGCTTCGTATTCGTTTAATCTGTTTCGATAAGTATTGCGATCTTTAGATGATGACGAGAGCAGAAAATTATTCAATGCCCTGCCATGATAAACTAAATCAACGTTGGCTTCTTTAATAAAAGATATCCCTATGGTATCATTTTTATAAATAGAATCTAACATGTAGTTTAAATCACCCATATTTGTAAGCCCTAGTATTCCTACAAACAAGGTTAAAACCGAAACAAGTATAAAACCGAGCAATAGTTTAACTCGGATTTTTAAATTTTTGAACCATTTCATTTTGGCCTCCAAATAATAGTTTAGATATTTTATTTACTTTCTGTTTAATTCATTGCACCCAACAACTCTATTTGCTCAGTGTTAAAAACTTTATTCAAATCAAGTAGAATTAACAACCTGTCTTCAAGTTTTCCGACTGCTGTTATATAATCAGAATCTATACCTGCTATTAGTTCAGGAGGTGCTTCCGTTACATTTTTAGGTATCCTTAAAACCTCGCTTACTTTATCTACAATAAAACCGATAGTTTTGTCTGCTATTTCCACAACAATAATCCTTGTGTTATTATTATAGCTTTTCTTTTTTAGACCAACCTTTGCTCTTAAATCAACCACGGGAATTATTCGCCCTCGAAGGTTAATTACACCCTCTACATAATGGGGTGAGTTTGGAACCCTTGTAATCTGCAACATTTTGTTAATTTCTCTTACTTTGAGAATATCAACTCCAAATTCTTCTTCATCTAGATTAAAGCTCACCAATTGTAGGAGTTCATCATAATCTTGTTTTGTCTCTATTTCCGTCATAAACTTTAATCCTTACTTTATTGTTAATTAAAATTATTAATTGTTTCATTCTCTATAGGTATTTGGACGGATATTTCAGTAGACTTTCCAATCTCACTTTCGATATTTAGATATCCTCCAAAAACTTTTACTATTTCTTTTAACATATATAAACCTAATCCGCTACCCGGTGTAAACGGATCTTTATTTAGGAATTTTTGAAAAACATTAATACTTCTAATTTGTTTTTTTGTTAAACCTTGTCCATTATTTTTAAAAATTATTAAGTAATATTCTTTTGCTTTCTGAGTCTTAATAATTATTGGTGTTCCTGATTCTGAATATTTACATGCATTTTCTATTAATTCATTAATAATAATTGTGAAATAATATTCTGATATTTTTAATACCTCACCTTTATCATGCATTTCAAATTTTACATCACAAAATCTATTATAATTTTTAGCTATGTTATTGCTCAACTGGATTATGGTATCTTTAGACGGGTTTGTTCTTTCTTGCCTGAGTGTTTTTACATCTTCAATATTATTCAATTCGCTGTGAATAGCTGAAAGCAAAATAGATTTTTCTATTTTTGAATGCAGATTTACTGCTCCCGATTTAATTGTTTTAACCATATCATAAATTTCATTTTTAGTTAAATTGTTAAAATCATCAGTTATTAAATCTGAAAAGCCTAATACAGGAACAAGCGGTGTTCTAAGTTCATGTTGAACAGCATGTGTAAAGCTTTCCTGAATTTTAGCGAAACTTTTTTGCCATTTCTTCTTTTTATTTAAACGTGTTTGTACTGATTTAATTAATTCTTTAGCACGAAATGGCTTGGTAAGATAATCGTCGGCTCCCTGGTTCATTCCAAAGCGTACATCGTTTTCATGAGCTTTGGCAGAAAGAAACATAAATGGTATATTTTCCATGTTCTGCTTTTTCTGGAAGTATTCTAACAATTGATAGCCGTCCAAGCCTGGCATCATTATATCCGATATAACAAGATCGGGGTAATATTCATTCGATATATCTATTGCCGATTTGCCGTTTTCAGCCTGCATAACTTCATAGCCGGAAGTTGTTAATATCTCATCAATGCTATGTCGTACATCTTTTTCGTCTTCAACAATTAAAATTAATTCGGACATAATAAGATCCTAAATAGTGTTAATATATAATCGAAGTAATATATTTTGATTAGAAAGATATTCTGTAAGTGATTAGAATTATAGGTAAGTGCATTAAGTCGAAGATAAGTGCATTAAAAATAATGTAAGAAGATATTGGATTAACACATTACCTCTATTTATATCCTGCGAAACGTGTGTTAATTATTTTTCACTTTAGCAAAAGCTTTTTACGGATTTTCTGAGAGTATCTCTGGCTGAAATAAATGGGATCAGGGTAGTATTTAAGTCTTGCGACATATGAGCCGTTAAACATAGGTTCAATTTTTTCAATTAACTTTGAATTAATTATTGTGTTCCGGTGTATTCTAAGAAAAGTTTTTTCAGGAAGTGTTTTCTCCCAGCTTTTAAGAGTCTTTTTTATTAGTGCTTTTTCTCCTGTTTTCAATAATATTTCGGAATAATCTTTTTTCGCTTTTATGATAATAATATCATCCAGAACTGCTAGAATATGTTTTCCTCCTGATTTGATAAGGATATTCTCATCCTCAGTCTTATAAATATTTTGAGGAAGTTTTTCGCTATTCTTTTTATTTAATTCTTCAATTCTTAATAACCGGTTAGAAATCAATTCAAGTAATTTTTTAGCACCGACCGGTTTAGTAATATAATCATCTGCACCAAGTTCCATTGCATATTGAACATCTTTAATATCTGCTAAAGCGGTTAAATAAATAAATGGGATAGAAGATGTTTTTTTATTTTTACTTAGTATTTTTTTAACTTCAAAGCCATCCATATTAGGCATCATTAAGTCGCAGATAATTAAATTCGGGTTAGATGATTTAGCTAACTCAATTCCGGTTTCGCCGTTAGATGCTGCAATTACCTCATAGCCACCGGATTCAAAAATTTCACAGAAGTTTTCCCTGGTTAAAGTGTTGTCTTCTATAAGTAATAATCTTTTCATTTTTCAAAACAATTATTTTATAAATAAGGTTTTTTTATAGAGTTACTTTCCTTTGAGCTCTAAACTGACTGTTGTTCCTTCACCGGGATTACTTATTATATCAAGATTTGAATTAATGTATGATGAAATCTTTTTTGCAATTGCCAAACCCAAACCATTACCACTTTGGTTAAACATATTTCTTTTAAACTGTTGTAGCGCAAATATTTTTGTTATTTCATCTTTGGTCATCCCTGAACCATTATCTTTTACCGAGATTAAATATACTGCATTCATTTTTTTTCCTATTACCTCTACCTTGGTTCCCGGATTAGAATATTTAAATGCATTTTCCAGTATCTGCGAAATTAATATAGATATAGATTCTTCTGTTATCCTGCATTCATAAGGCTCAAGTTTTATTTTCAAATCATTCTGTCTTTTAAAAAGAGTAGCAGTATTTAACGAAGATAATTTAATAAATGT
>DRJC01000173.1 GCA_011052365.1 Ignavibacteria bacterium | reverse complement strand
CCGTCTATTGTTTTTAGATTATCTAAAAATATATTGATATCTTTTATCTTTTCTAAATCTTCAGTTAAAAGATTTTCAATTTTTATTTGATTCATTTCAAATTTAATTCCGGCTTCTCTAATCAGTATTAAAAGTTTTCTTGCGATATCCGTACCCCTTAAATCAACTCTTGGGTCAGGTTCGGTATATCCTTTTTCCTTTGCTGACAAAACAGATTCTGAAAAAGATTTACCTTTTTTTAGTGAGTTAAAAATATAACTTAATGATCCGGAAAGTACGCCTTCTATTTTTGTTATTTTATCTCCATTAGCTATTATGTCTTTAATAGTGTTAATGATTGGTAATGCTGCACCGACATTTGCACCGTATAGAAATTGAACATTATGTTGTTTTGATATGTTTTTTAAATCCAGGTACGTTTGATGCTTGCCTGAATTTGCAATTTTATTTGGTGTCACAATAGATATGGATGAAGTTAAGATACTCTTGTAAAGTGACGGGATATAATCGGATGGTGTGCAATCGATAAATATTGAATTAGATTTATTTAAGTCTTTCATTCTATCTATAAATTCATTTGCATTAAATTTTTTATTTGATTGAAATAATTTCTTTTTCCAATTTTTAATTAATATCTCATCTTCATTAAAGATCATTTTTTTTGTATTTGCCAAACCGATTAGTCTAATGTTAATTTTAAATTCATTTTGTATATATTTTTTTTGTTTGGAAATTAAATTTAAAAGTTCACTACCCACCAAGCCTGGTCCAATGAGAAATAAATTAATAGTTTTTTGTTTTGATAAAAACAAAGCATCGTGTAAAACGTTTAATGCTTTGCGTAAATATTTTTTTTCTATTACCAACGAAATATTTAACTCAGATGAGCCTTGTGCTATAGCATGGATATTAATACCGTTTTTACCGAGTGATTGAAATACTTTTCCTGAAATACCCGGAGTCTTTTTCATATTTTCACCGACTACGGCAATAATAGAAAAATCAGGACTAACTATAATGTTATTAATTTTTCCATCGACTATTTCAAATTTAAATTCTTTTTCTATCAACAGTTTTGCATTGTTAGCTTGTTCGGGTAAAACAGCAAAGCAAATACTGTGTTCCGATGAGGCTTGAGTTATTAATATAATATTAATATTCTTGTCGGCTAAAACTCCAAATAGCCTGGATGCTATTCCCGTAACACCCACCATACCGCCACCCTGAACGTTTATAATGGAAATATTATCTATTGAAGAAATCCCTTTTATGTGGCAGCTATTATCGTTAGCCCTAGAAATTATTTCAGTTCCCAATTCTTTTGGGTTAAAAGAGTTCTTAATGTTTATCTTAATTTTTTTCTTAAGTGCAGGTAGAAGCGTAGGAGGATGGATTACTTTAGCTCCAAAATGAGATAACTCCATTGCTTCCTCATACGTAATTTTGGGCAAAGTATATGCGTGTTTTACTTTTTTTGGATCTGCTGTTAAAATTCCATTTACATCAGTCCATATTTGTATTTCATCTACATTAAGAGCAGCTCCCAATATTGATGCAGTAAAATCCGAACCACCCCTGCCAAGAGTTGTGATCTCCCCCTTTTCATTCTCAGCGATAAAACCAGTAACAACTTGACTTTTTTTATGGGAACGAAAATACTCATTAATTCTTTTATTGGTTTTATTAAAATTTATATTGGCGTTTGTAAAATTAGAATCTGTTATAATTAATTTGTTAGCTTCAACATAATCATTATCAATACTACGGTTTTTTAAGGTTTCACTTATTATGAGACAAGAAAATTTTTCACCGAAACTCATAATATGGTCAAGAGTTCTATCCGTTAATTCTTTAAGTAAATATACACCGTGTAATACTTCGGTTAGTTCTAAAAATAATTTTGAAATTTTCTTTTGAATTATGATTGAATTTTTTTTGTTTAATTCATTTATAATATTTAAGTGCTTTTTTTCTAGCTTTGCTAAAATTGTTTTGTACTTTATATTTTGTAGCAAAGCATAATGACCTAAAGAAATAAGCTTGTCTGTTACACCTTGTATTGCGGAAAAAACAACGATGAAATTTTTATCTTCCAAACCGGATAAGATCTCAATTACATTTTCTATTTTTTTTGTATTTCCAATAGATGAACCGCCAAATTTAAGTACTTTCATATAATCAACTCAAAAATTTTTATTTATAATAAAAAATTCAATTAATAAGTGCGATAAAAATATGAAAATAATAATGGAGATACCCCATTATTATTTCGTCCCCGAATAGCTGGGAAATTATTTAACTTTAATAAACCCATTGATGTTTTCTTCAATAACTGTTATTAACTGTCGCACTTGGTGGTTGAATCTATGAAATTGTTAAGATTATAATATTCCTATTTTGTTTGTAATTATTTTTTGTATTTAAGACTTTCTATTTCTTTTTCAATCGAGGATTATTAGACGAAAACTTCATTGTTTTAGTATATGCTTCAATAGCTTTTTTCTAATTTTCCTTAGCCTCATTTGCTTCTCACAAATAACAAAGAGATTAAAGGATACACTTCCATATTAGGTTTACTTATAGAAAAAACAGCATCATTTTTTTTGTTTCGATTAATTGTCCTGTTAACTTTTCTAGTGTTCCAACCTGAAAGTTATATGTAAGTCTTCCGTAATATTCTTTCTTTAATTTTTTTAGTAAGTAACTTTTACACTATAAAGCTCAACCTTTTTAGAAGTCTCATGATTTATTTCATAAAACTTTACTAATACATTTGGCAGTGAACTCTTTGTATCTATTTCAACAATACCATATACAGATGTTATTACCATATCATCATTCTGTTTCACTTTTTCAGGTTTTGCCCATTCAGGTCTGAATATTTCATACGAAAATTTTGGGTTTTTCTGATTTGCCGGTATTAAAGGTTGCCCTGTTGAAATTTTATAGTTAAGGGGTGAAGATGAGAAATCAAAAACAGCATTGCCCAAATTATCAAGTGAATATTCGATGGAACTATCAGTTTTGGAAACATATTTTAATGGATTTTTCCAGTTGAGAATATGTGCACTTGGGAAATGCTGATCACCTGAAAACACAAGCACACCTTTTATATTATTATTATCAATAAACGTATATATTTTACTCCGCTCGTAAGTATAGCCCATCCAATTATCAAATCCATCCCTGCCTGATGAAGTATCGCCGCCATAGTCATTCATAGAAACACTTGAAAAAATAATTTTAAATGGAGCTGTGGATTGTTTCAATCCATCCAATAACCACAAAAGTTGCTTTTCACCCAGCATGGTTTTCCCTTTTTCATCCTTATTTTGCATAGGAGAACGGTACCAACGTGTATCCAAAACAAAAACATCTACATTTGCAATTGTATACTTATAATAAAGCCCGCCATTTTTCTCTTCAAACGGATAGGTTGGATAAGTTTCTTTAAATACTTTTTTGGCAATTTCTTTATAACGATAGGTGCCATCGGAATTATCCTGACCATAGTCATGGTCATCCCATGTTGCCACAAACGGAATACTGCTGCTCATTTTTTGAAAACTTTTGATAAAAGCACGTTGGTATTTGCTGCGAAATGCCTGCAATACAGTTTTATCTTTGAGAATAATTTCACCTTTCTTAACCATTGCCTGCCGAATGCTATCATTATTACGATATAATTCAAGCTTATTTAAATTCCCATCGTAGTCACCATACATTTGATCACCAAGTAACGCAACAAATGTTGGTGATATTTGTGCGATATCTTTAAATACATAAGGACTCATATACTTTTCTCTCATACAACTAGAAAAAACAAAGTTAAATTTCCCAGGTGCACCCTGTGTCGGAAAAGTTTTAAAATTGAACCACTTAGAATAACTATCTTCATCGAATTCAACTCTATATTTATATTCTGTATCATAATTGAGTCCGCTTAGAATCAAGTTTGTTGTAAGAGCATTAGAATTAGAAAGCATTTTCCAGTTAGTAAAAGTACTTGATGATTCATCAGCTTTTTTATATTCGATACGAACTTTACCTTTATAAATCGTTTTTATTAAAATAGGTACCTCGCTGTTCTGAATAATACCCACAATAGGCTGGCGTAAAAAATCATTAGGCTCTTTTTTGCTGCAACCAAACAGAACAAGAGTTAAAAATAATACTGTTAAATTTTTCCCGATCATTTTATTTCTCCTTTAAAAATTAAAAAATTGTTTCCTATTTTTTT
>DRJC01000172.1 GCA_011052365.1 Ignavibacteria bacterium | reverse complement strand
GTATTCCATTCACTGCGGTGTGATTGTCACGACCAGCTTAACAAAGCTTTAGAACTTGTAAATGAAAACGGTTCAGGCGTTGTTGTTTATATGCGTCAAGAGGGAAGGGGAATAGGATTAAAAAACAAAATTCTCGCTTACAAATTACAGGAAGAAGGGAAAGATACAGTAGAGGCAAATGCAGCTCTTGGTTTTAAACCAGATTTAAGGGACTACGGAATAGGTGCACAAATTTTGTTAGACCTTGGTGTTAAAAAAATCAGGCTACTCACCAATAATCCCCAAAAGGTAATAGGTCTTGAAGGCTACGGACTTGAAATAGTTGAAAGAGTTCCGATAGAAATTGCACCAAACAAAAACAACGAAAAATATCTAAAAACCAAAAAAGAAAAATTAGGACATCTGCTGCAATAATTTAATGATCACGTCTTTTTGCCTTGTTTACAGGGCTTCTGCATATCTTAACCGGACAGTTTAAAGTTAGTGGAAAACTAAAATCTTAAACTAATTTTCATCTAAAATAATTTTACCATTTGTCTTTTCACTTTAATTATTTTAATATCTAATTATTTAAAAGAATCTTATATTAATAATCATTAAACATTAATTTTAGACAAGGGAACGCGTCGTGATAAAGTTCGCTGTTATAATTCTAATTTCATTTCTATTTACACAACCTACTTTACCTCAAAGTAATAAGGTATATGTTGCGCATATTGAATCTGAAATTGATTTAGGGCTTGCTCCCTATATAACAAGGGTTATAGATGAGGCTGAAAAAGCCGGCGCAAAAGCAATCATCTTTAAAATAAATACTTTGGGTGGTAGAGTTGATGCCGCAATTCAAATAAAAGATGCGATTCTATCGACAAATATTTTAACTATTGCCTTCATAGATCGTCGGGCAATTTCCGCCGGTGCATTAATTGCTTTGTCCAATGATAAAATTGTGATGGTACCCGGTGGTTCTATCGGGGCTGCAACCGTAGTGAACCAGTCAGGGAAAAAAGTAGGTGAAAAGTATCAGTCGTTTATGCGTTCGGAAATGAGAACTATAGCCGAAAAAAACGGGAGACGAAAAGACATAGCCCAGGGTATGGTTGATGAAAGAATTGTAGTTAAGGGGTTGGTAGACAGTACACAATTAATAACCCTAACTACAGAAGAAGCTTTAAAATACGGTATTGCAGATACAACTGTTGCTGATTTCAACTCACTCCTGAAAGCATTTAATTTACAAAATGCTACCATAATTGATGAAGAATCGAATTGGGCGGAAGATGTAGTGAGATTTTTAAATAATGCTATTGTCTCATCAATTTTAATTATGATAGGATTTTTCGGTCTGTTTGCCGAAGTTAAAACACCCGGTTGGGGTCTACCCGGTACTATGGGAATAATAGCACTCATTCTGTTTTTCGGTTCATCGTATATATTAGCATTGGCATCTATTATTGATATTGTCCTTTTCTTTGTGGGGTTGGTACTAATTGCACTTGAAATTTTTGTGATTCCGGGTTTCGGTATTACGGGAATATCCGGAATAATTATGGTGATTGTTTCACTGTTCCTTGCATTAGCCGGAACTAATTTGCCCTATGTTGATTCGAGTATGATTTCAATTGCATTTATTCAACTTTCCTCGTCTTTAGTTGGTGCTATATTATTAATATTTTTATTTGCAAAATTTCTTCCAAAAACAAACTCGTTCAGCAGATTAATTCTTGCCGATTCTGAAAAAACAAATAAGGGCTTTGTTGCTGCAAATAGATTATCAAAAATTATTGGTAAAGAAGGAGTTGCTTTAACAACACTTAGACCGGCAGGTATGGCAAGAATTGACGGTAAAAGAATAGATGTTGTAACTGAAGGAGACTATATTGAAAAGGATGAAAAGATTATAGTTATTCGTTCCGAAGGAATTAAAGTTGTAGTTGTTAAAGCCGGCAAGTAATTATTAGGAACTCATCTCTTAACAGACTGCCTGACCTTGGCTCGGTGAGCAATGCTGTAACTTAAGAGAATTTAATAATCTAAATTATGCTAGCACCACGATTAATCGTGGTGGTTTTTAAAAAAGGTCACAATACAACATCTGCTTCAGCAGATTCAAAATCTTATAAAACTGCTAAAGCAGTTATAACATTATTGATTTTCTATTAATCACCAAGCTAAAGCTCGGTGCTGTCTTAAGTTGACAGCATTGCTCACCGATAAAGATCCAACTCTGACGGGAGAAGATGATATTTATAAAATCCGAAAGCCATTTCAAAAAATGCAAATTATTAAAGCTTGGAATTAGTCCTCTACCGACAAGTCACAATACTTAAAATGGCAATAAAAAATATTTTACAAAAATTTCTTTGTTATAAATTTTATCAAAGCAATTCTAAAATGTAAGTATTATCAATTACCGCCTTCTTACTTCCTTTCTGTTTTAGGGTAGGTGTGTTGGCATCCATTGTAAAGAAAATACTTAACCTTGTGTGTCTTTTAGCTTTTTGTACATAGCCTTCTGTTATATTAAAAAACATCATTCCGTTAGCTTCTGTCTTTGGTTTATCAAATTTATATGTTACACCTTTTTCAGTAAAAGTATTTCCTCCTGATATTTCCGTCTTCATTCCATCTACTATCTGAACAACTTCATCATTACCGAAATTGGCAAGAAATTTAAATCTATATATATTGGTGTTTTGCATAATGAAAACCATAAATCTTGATGCGGATTGTTTAAACTCCCATGTGGAATCTTTTGCAACTTTGTGAGTGGGTAATTTCCTGAATATCTGAAATATAAGCGGTTTTAATACTCCCTCAATTAAGTTGTTTTTCAACTCTTTTTTTTGTGCTGAATTTAAAGAATCACTGTAACCTTGAATGTCCAACAAGTTAGTCAGCATTCTGTCTGTTCTAAAAATCTCTAACAATTCGCCATCCTTATTTACTCGAATAGTAAATGGATTATTAATCATTGACTCGTAATCTGCATATTTAAGAATTTCAGAGGAATCTTTTGTAACACCCGATTCATACAAAAAGTGATTGCCGTTAGCCTCTGCCACAAGTTTAATGTTGGTGAATGTAATTGAAATTTCCATTACGCCTTCTTTATCAACATCAACTGGCTTTAAATCTGTAATGTATGTAAGTGTTTGAATTACATCTTGAACCATTGTCGTATCAGCTTTAATTGTTTGAGTACTTCTTGTTATTGTTGTAAGTCTGTATTTATATTCTTTTCCTTTTTTGAGTTTGTATTCGAGTAGAACGGATTTGTTTGGTTCGGCACTTGGTGTAGTTTTTACTGCGGAAGTATCGAATGCAAATTTATCTGCTTTTTCAACGGGTTGTTTTTTTGAACTACAACCTGTAACGGTTAATGTTGCGAATAATAAAATTAGAATATATTTCATTTCTTTTCCTTTTAATAAAGTAAATATTTGGTTCTTATTTTTTTAAATTTGTTTAAATCTTCTTTCCAAGATAAGATAATTTTTTCCGGTTTTGTTCCTGCTTTAATTTTTTTGATTGTCTTGTTATTACCGATCAACCTGTTAAAATGTTTAGTCCTAAATTTTAATTGTTCGGGATAAAGTTTATTTATCGCATAAATTAGTTTAACACCAAATTCCACTGAATTAAATTTTTCCTTATTTGTAAGAATTATTTTTATTCCTTTGCACTCCTCACCTTTATACTTTGGAAACGTTGACATTTCCGGGATAGATTTTGGCGTGAATTTTATAGGCTGCAATTCTACACCTTGTATATTTAACTTTTTCATCTCAGAAATTAAATCAGCAGAATTGATAAACGGTGCTCCAATTTGTAAAAACGGATGAAGTGTTCCTCTACC
>DRJC01000171.1 GCA_011052365.1 Ignavibacteria bacterium | reverse complement strand
ATTTTTAACGGATTAAATCTTAGAGGGATCTATGGAAGACGGATGTTCGAGACCTGGCATAAAATGCAGGCTATGATACAATCCGGTTTGGATGTTTCGCCTTTAATAACTCATCATTTTTCCTATAAAGATTTTGAGGAGGGATTTCAATTGATGAGAAGCGGGAACTCGGGTAAAATAATTCTTAATTGGGTGGAAAAAGAATCGGCGTAAATCCGTATAATCAGCGGCATCCGCGTTCTATATTATTTTTTATAAAACATGTCTACCGACAAGGCAGGCGCGGATAGCACGGATCGAGCGGATAATCACAGATTAAAAAAATTATGAGGAGTTAAAATGAACGAATCAACAAAAAATTATTACAGTAATATTCTAACAGAAATTAAAAACGAAGGACTCTATAAAAACGAACGTATTATTACAAGTCCACAAAAAGCAAACATAGAAGTTTCAACAGGACAGAAAGTGCTGAATATGTGTGCCAACAATTACCTCGGTTTAGCAGACAACCCTGAAATAATTAAAGCCGCAAAAGAAAGCTACGACAAATGGGGCTACGGCTTATCATCCGTAAGATTTATCTGTGGAACACAGCAAATACACAAAGAACTTGAAAGAAAGATTGCCGAATTTTTAGAAACCGAAGATACAATTCTTTATACTTCGTGCTTTGATGCCAACGGCGGATTGTTTGAAACAATTTTAAATGAAAACGATGCTGTCATTAGCGACAAGTTAAATCACGCCAGCATAATTGACGGAGTCAGGCTCTGTAAAGCTAAAAGATACCGCTACAAAAATAGCGATATGAATGATCTTGAAAAAAAATTAAAGGAAGCAAAAGGAGAAAACGCAAATCAAATTCTTATAGCAACCGACGGTGTATTTTCAATGGACGGTTTTATTGCTAATCTAAAAGACATCTGCGACCTTGCTGATAAATACGGGGCAATGGTAATGGTGGACGATTCGCACGCAGTGGGATTTATGGGCACGCACGGAAAGGGCACGCACGAATATAACGGGGTTATAGGCAGAGTTGATATTATAACCGGAACTCTCGGTAAGGCACTTGGCGGTGCAAGCGGAGGTTATACAAGCGGAAGAAAAGAAATTATTGATTTACTTCGTCAGCGCTCGAGACCATATTTATTTTCTAATACGGTTGCTCCAAGTATTGTAGCCGCATCCTTAAAAGTCATAGATATGCTAAGTTCAACAACAGAACTGCGTGACAAATTGGAGAAAAATACAAAATATTTTCGAGAGGAAATTAGTAAAGCCGGTTTTGAAATAAAACCAGGCGAACATCCTATCGTTCCTATTATGCTGGGTGATGCTGTGCTTGCACAAAATATGGCGGCTCGTCTGCTTGAGAAAGGAGTTTATGTAATCGGTTTCTTTTATCCCGTGGTACCTAAAGACACGGCAAGAATTAGAGTACAGATCTCGGCAGCACATACAAAAGAAGACCTTGACTTTGCAATTAAGGCTTTTAGAGAAGTAAAAGATGAGCTTGGTGTTTAAATAACAAAAAACAAAAAGCAAATCCCAAATAAATTCCAATGTTCAAACAACAAATAATTGGAATTTAGATTTTAGTATTTGAGATTTATTTGATGTTTGGATTTTGTATTTTGATTTTTTTCTTAAGATGAATAGAATAGAATTATACAAAGGCGACATAACAAAACTGAAAGTAGATGCAATAGTTAACGCTGCAAATACATCACTTCTCGGCGGCGGAGGGGTTGACGGAGCGATACACCGGGCAGCGGGAAAAGAACTTCTTGAAGAGTGCAAAACATTAAATGGTTGTCCCACCGGGGAAGCAAAAATCACAAAGGGTTATAACCTGCCTGCAAAATATGTAATACACACAGTTGGTCCTGTTTGGAATGGTGGAAAACATAACGAAGAAAAACTGCTTGCAAGCTGTTATAAAAACTCACTAAAACTTGCTATAGAAAACAAAATAAAAAGCATTGCTTTCCCCGCTATCAGCACTGGTGTTTACCGTTTTCCATTAGAGCTTGCAACAAAAATTGCAATCGGAGAAGTAAAAGATTTTCTTAGCAATAATGATACTTTTGAGAAAATAATCTTTGTCTGTTTTGATGAAAGGACTTACAACAGCTATAACAAAAATTTATCTCCCTAACACAGCACCTACATTTATTCCAAACCAGGAGATGGTAATACCGTTATCGAAATAGCTCACATATCTTGCGTTAATATCAAAATTACTTATTCTAATTCCCACGGTTGGCGACCATATAAATTTACTTTCGGAACTTGAATTTGGTACATTACTGTTAACCGTAGCAATTCCTACAGCACCGCCTATATAAGGTGAAATAATATTACCCGGTGTGTAAATAAAATATTTTATTCCGCCCATAAAAGGAGTCACATACTTGCTATAATTGGTGTTTGTTATTTTCCACCTGTCATATCCGGCAGAAGCAAAGAAGGTAGTAGCAATCATCGGCATCTTAAATTCCACATCAACAGAACCACCATAACCAATATCATTGCTGTTTTTAAAATCGCCTAAGGGTAGCTGCGCCCCACCGTTTAAGACAAATCTCATCTGTGCATTTGTTTGAGTAAGTGAAAATAAAAATAATGAGAAGACAATAAGGCTTGATAATTTTTTCATAAACATATTCCTTCTAATAGTTATGATAAATTAATTCCTAATCATAATATTAAAACAACGTTCAAGAATCAATAACAAAATAATTTGGAGAGAAAATATTTATCTTAAAAAGATAATGGCTACACCGCCTACCGCCATAAACGTACCGAATATTATTTTCCAGTTAAATTTTTCTTTATGAATATATCTTGCCATCGGCAGCATAAGTACAGGCACTATCGACATAAGAGTTGATGCAATTCCTACTTTTGTATATTTAATTGCAAGCAGACTTAATGTAATACCGAGGAATGGTCCGAAGACAGTTCCTATCACAGTAAAAAGAAGTGCCTTAGTATCTCTTTTAAATAAAGTAATGGGATTTTTGTATTTCCCTATTACTATCATCAGCGGCAATATAATTACAATTGAAGAAATAACTCTAATAAAGGTTGCCACAAATTCGTTTAGTTCACCGGAGTTGAAAGCCTGCTTAGCAAAAATTAATCCGGTTGCCTGCCCTGCCGCACCAAAGAAGCCGAATAGAAGTCCTAATTTTGTAATTTTATATCTTGCCGTCGGCGACCTGTCACCACCTGACACAACAAAAACAATACCTGAAATTGTAATAAATATTCCGACTATAGCCAAAACACTTAAATCTTCACCTAAAAAAAAGAAAGCAAGTACGGAACTGATAACAGGTGCTAAAGACATCATAAGCATACTTAATCTTGCACCGATACGTTTAAATGCACTGAACAAAAACGCATCACCAAAAACTATCCCTACTATTCCACTAATTGCGAGACATTCAAATTGGTGGAATGAGACGTTATAGTTAAAATTAAAAAGAAGAATAGTAATGAACAGTAAAAACGATGCTAAAATAATTCTATTTACATTTAGTTGAATAGAACCAATTCTTTCGGCAGCTTCCGCAAAAGCAAAAGAGCTGCCCGACCATGATACCGCCGTTAGAACTGCAAATAGTTCACCGAGTAAAATCATTGTTTCATAGTTTTATAATTTATGAGTCAGGCCTGCACGTAGTCCCGCCTCCCAAAGTCCTACGGCGGGCAGGCGTTTCTGCATAGACAAGTCTAAAAAAATTAATTATAGTAAATTAAGTCTGGATTATAAGCTGAAATTAAATGATATTTTTAATCCGTTAGCTAACGGATACCTTTTTAGAGCAGACTTATTAATTAAAAAAAGATGCCATCTTTTTACTTAAAAATGACATCTTAATCTTTTCGAGTAATTAGGTTTTATATTCTATAAAAACTACAAACTTAACCGCCGTAATTAAGTGCACTTAAACCCGGATAAATTGCAGCATCACCTAACTCTTCTTCAATTCTTAACAACTGGTTATATTTTGCAATTCTATCTGTACGTGATGCAGAACCTGTTTTTATTTGTCCCGCTCCCATTGCTACTGCAAAATCGGCAATAGTTGTGTCTTCGGTTTCACCGCTTCTGTGACTTATTACATTTGTGTAACCGGCTCGTTTTGCCATTTCAATTGCTTCAATGGTTTCGGTAAGAGTGCCTATCTGATTTAATTTTATCAAAATTGAATTACAGACACCGAGGTCAATTCCTTTGGCTAATCTTTCTGTATTTGTAACAAAAATATCATCACCGACCAACTGAATTTTATCTCCCATTTGTTTTGTCATTTGCTGCCAACCTTCCCAATCATCTTCGGCAAGCCCGTCTTCAATTGAGAAGATAGGATATTGCTTTGCCCAGTTGGCGTACAAATCAATCATCTCGGCGGCTGTTTTTTCCGATTTATCCGATTTAAAGAACTGGTAAACATTTTTATCTTTTAAGTACATCTCGCTTGAAGCAGGATCAAAAGCAATAGCGATATCGTCACCAGGTTTGTACCCTGCTTTGTTTATCGCTTCAAGTATTACTTCAATTGCTTCTTCGTTTGATTTTAAGTTTGGTGCAAAACCGCCTTCGTCTCCGACTGAAGTATTGTAGCCTTTTGCTTTTAAAACTGATTTTAATACGTGAAATGTTTCGACTCCCATTCTCAAAGCTTCTTTAAAACTATCGGCACCAACAGGCATAATCAAAAATTCCTGTATGTCAACATTGTTGTCTGCGTGTTTGCCTCCATTTATTATGTTCATCTGTGGAACGGGTAAAGTTCTGGCGTTTACTCCGCCGATATATTTGTATAAAGGTAATTCAAGGGTTTCTGCGGCCGCTTTGGCTACTGCGAGGGAAACACCTATGGTTGCATTAGCACCAAGTACGGATTTGTTTTCGGTTCCATCCAGGGAAATTAATAATTGATCAATTTCAGTTTGTTCTGCTGAATCCATATCTATTAATTCGTCGGCAATTTTTTCATTTACATTTGCTACTGCCTTTAACACCCCTTTGCCGTTGTATCTTTCTTTATCACCGTCACGCAATTCAACGGCTTCGTGCTCGCCGGTAGAAGCACCGCTCGGCACAGAGGCTCTGCCAATTACTCCGCTTTCCAAAAGAACTTCAACCTCAAGTGTCGGGTTGCCTCTTGAGTCTAAAATTTCTCTGCCTAATACATCAACTATTGTTGTCATTTTAAATCTCCTTAATTTCTTTATTTTTTAATGAAAAATTTTTTCTAAAACAATAAAGTAAATATACAAAGATATTGTAAAAACTAATTTGTGCTTGTTAAAAGGTTAAATAATATTTTGATGTGCTGATATAAAAATTGACCCCGTTAGATAATCGTAATAACCAAGAATAACCAACATCCAAAAATGCCGGAACTGCGAACCTGTCCGGCGTAGTGTACGAAGACGGAAGCAGTCCTCTGTAAGAGTCCTACGGAGAATTTATAATAGCCTCGAATGAAATTCGAGGTATAAAAAGAAATGTACGGTACAACTGCAAATGCAGTTGAATTTTGGAATGTTGAATTTTTGTGGTGT
>DRJC01000170.1 GCA_011052365.1 Ignavibacteria bacterium | reverse complement strand
TATCGTGTTCTCCAATTTCAGGTAGGGCAAGTGCTCTGCAAAATCTCTTGTAAATGATATTCAAATTTGAAAACATAATACCTTTCGGTTCACCAGTGGTTCCCGAAGTATACATTATGGTTGAGAGTGATTTGGGAGATATCCTTTTCTCTAATTTTTCAATTGTTCCTTCTTTGTAATTGTTTTTTAAGGATAGGAATTCATTAAAATTCAATACCCAATTTTCCGAACTACTACCTTTTATTATAATTGCTTTCTTTAAATTTTTTAATTTATTTTTTATTGATAGAAGTTTAGCCAACTGTTTCTCGCTGGAAACTAAAATGTATTCTGCCTTAGTTTGATTTAATATATATTCAATATTTTGCGGGACGGAATTAGCAGGTATCATAACATTAATAATTCCGGAGGTAAGACAAGCAATATCAAGTTGTGCCATTTCTATGGAATTAACAGTTAAAAAAGCGACCATACTTTTATTATTGTTATTTAAAAGTACATTTAATGATTTTCTATAATCATTAACATTTTCATTAACCGTCTCCCAACTATATTCGCTTTCTGTTTGTCCATGTAAAACTTTAAATAAGGTTTTTCCTTTATAATCCCTGACCCTTTGATTAAATAATGTGGATACTTTAAAATTACTTTCAAGTATTAAATTTTCTATTAGTTTTTCCCATCTCTTCTCTTCATAAATTTTTGTCAAAAATTCAGTAGCTCTTAATAAATTTAAATACTCGTGAGCCAAATTGGAATATTTTTGTTTGTCAGTATTTAATTTCTTTAATATGTAATTTCCAAAATTGTAGTAGGTTTCCTTATTTAATTCAAGGGCTAAAAAGGATGCAAGTTTACCCGAAAAAGCCGACGAAAATATATCGGTGAGTAAAGACGCAATATTATTTTGTCTTTTAAATAGATCATTTGAAGTGATCTTTTCTAAATATGAGTTTATTTGTATCAGGGTTTTTTTAAGCTGTTCGGTTTCAAATGCGGATTTACCTGCAAAAAAAAGGTCGCGGATTTTTAAAAGTTCTTTATTCATTAAAATTATCTTTTTTACATAATTTATTAGTTCTTAGAACAGAATATAAAGAATTATTAAAATTAAGGGCTGCTAAAAATTTTTTAGCAGCCCTTAAATAATCTAAGATTTATTACTAACTCACGTTACGCAGAACATTACATTAAATTGCCACGACCTTCAGGGTGTGTTGCAGAACTATTGCTAGTGTCATTTCGATCCGTTAGCTAACGGAAGAAATCTTTTCTCAACAAAAGTGAAAGATTTCTCAGTCGAAGACTCCTTCGAAATGACAATTTATAAGTTGTACAACACACCATGAATAAATTCAGTCGACTCTCCGTAGACTTCGTCTTCGAGACGAGCGTGAAATAATGCGTAATGTGAGTTACTGATATTATTCAGATTTAGCTGCTATATCTTCCAGCATTGTTGTTGTTAAAGATTTTGGTCTTTCAATGGGATAACCAAGTGCTCTATCCCAAATAATATTTGCCGTTATTCCAAGTGCACGACCAATACCGAAAAGTACGGTATAAAAATCATACTCTTTTAACCCGTAATACCATTGTATAACACCCGATTGTGCATCAACATTTGGCCAAGGATTTTTTGCTTTACCTTGTTCAACCAAAATATCCGGTACAACTTTGTAAAGAATATCAACATATTTGAACAAGTTATCATCCGGTAGATGTTTTAGGCAAAATTCTCTTTGTGCCTGGTAGCGAGGATCGGTTTTGCGTAATACAGCGTGACCGTAACCTGGAATTACCTGTCCCGAATTTAAAGTATCCCAAACAAATTTTTTCATTTGTTCTTCTGTAGGAATTTCTCCGCCCATCTTATCCCGTACTCCCTGTATCCAGCGCAGTACTTCTTGATTTGCCAATCCGTGTAGAGGTCCGGCAAGTCCGTTCAACATTGCGGAAATCGAATAATAAATATCGGATAGTGCGCTTGCAACAAGATGCCCTGTGTGAGCACTTACATTACCACTTTCGTGGTCACTGTGAAGTATAAAATACATTCTTGCTACGTCGTCGTAAGGTTTATCAATACCCATCATATGTGCGAAGTTACCGCCCATATCTAAATTTGGATCCGGGTCAATAATATCACCGCCTTTGTATTTATACCTATAAATAAAAGCGGCTATTTGGGGTAGCTTTGCAAGTAGATTTAAAGCATCTTCATAAGTGGGATCCCAATAATCCATTTTACCCATACCGGCATTGTAAGCTTTAACAAATTCAGATTCTTTTTGAAGAGTAAGAATTGCAGCAGAAAACATCGTCATTGGGTGTGCATCTTCCGGCATTGCTTTTAGTACATCAAAGACATACTGCGGAACTATTTTTCTTTTGTTGAATTCTTCTGCAACGGCTTTTACGTCTTCATCAGTAGGGATATCACCTGTTAACAGTAAATAATAAAATCCTTCAACCAAAGGCATTTCAAACCCCGGAACTTTAGGCAATTTTTCCAAAGTTTCGGGTATGGTATATCCTCTGAACCGAATACCTTCAAACGGATCTAAATAAGAAATATCAGTTGTTAAACATTTAACTCCTCGAATTCCGCCGATTGCTTGAGCTATAGTAACGTCCCCTATTTTTACAGAACCATGTTCTTTTAAAAGTTTAGTTGTTCTTGGGCGCCAACCCTGAATTTTTTCATAAAGTTTGTTTTTTAAGATTGACATATTTTACCTCCATATAATATTTGTATATTTTTTTTGGATTTATAGAAGTTCGGGGAGTGAGTAAAATAAAAATATTTTTTAAGTAGCACAAAATTACTCAATTGAGAATATTCAAAAAGTAAATCTTCCATAAATTTCCCCTTAAAACTGTATAGCAATATACAAAAAAAATAAATTTTTAGTTAGCTATTTTTTCCCCAAGTTACAATTTAACTTTGTTCGCTATTAAATGTTTTTTTAAGCAATCTGTTTGCACTACAAATTACATTCCTTGTAGAGCGACGAGGGTTCGTCGCTCACTGCTTTGTTTCAATTCAAACAGAAAAGATATCTCAGTCGAAGACCTGCCTACCGGACAGGCAGGCTCCTATCGATATGACAGAGTAACATAAATTGTCATTTCAAAATTAATCTGTCATTTCCTCCAAAGTTCCAAAGGAATGTCTTCGGGAGAATAGAAGGAGAAATCTTTCTTCAATCCAATTTTCCGAGAACTGCGATAGCAGTTCAATTAATTTATTAGAATTTTTTTATGTTTTTTGTTAAAAACATCACACAAATTTAACATTGCAAAATTCAACTGCATCCGTCTTCGTGTACTACGCCGGACAGGTCCGCAGTTGTGATGTTTCTCTTTCTTCTTTTATCCTCGAATTTCATTCGAGGATATTGTAAATTCAACTGCGTTCGCAGTTGCAGATTTTCAATTTCCGAGAAGTACGGCTGACATCAGAAGATTCCCGATATCTTAAAGATATCGGGAATCTTTTTTCAATTTAAATTGTAGAGAACTACGGACCTGTCTGGCAGCCACCGGACGAAGATGGAAGCAGTTTAATTTACAATAGCTATGGACTCGCTCTAATAACAAAATTATAAATTAGCGACGAAGGCAGGCTCATCGCTCTACAATGTGAATGCAAAGCCACTTTAAATATCATTATAGTATTTTTGAGTTTGGAAAAATTATTTTTTAATTTTTGACCCCTAATAAATAAAAACAGTGTATGAATCCGGAAGTAAAATTTTATATTGATAAACTTGAATTACAGAAACACCCTGAAGGAGGTTACTATAAAGAAGTTTACCGAAGTGATGAAATTATTTTAAAAGAAACCTTACCGGGAAGGTATGGCAGTGATAGAAATTATTTAACTTCAATTTATTTTTTGCTTGTCGAGGAAAACGTTTCTCTATTTCACAAAATTAAATCAGATGAGATATGGCATTTTTATGACGGGTCTACGATTAAAATTTACATATTAAAGAATGATGGAGTATTATCGGTTAAATTATTAGGCAGGAATTTAGAAAGTGGTGAGTCATTGCAAGTTATAATTAAAAAGGACACCTGGTTTTGTGCTGAAGTTGTAAATAAAAAATCATTTGGTATAGTTGGTTGTACGGTTGCCCCTGGGTTTGATTTTAACGATTTCAAATTAGCTGAAAAGGATGAACTTATAAAAAATTTTCCAAATCACAAAGAATTAATAAAAAGATTTACTAAATGATGGTTTTATAATTCTTGTATTTTTTTTATTAAAACGTCTAATAATATTGAATATTTGGTTAGTTATGCATAATTTTTTGAGAACAAAATGGAGGAATTTATATATAATTTATACTATCGGGTACCAAACGAAATCATTTTAAAGGTTTTAACATTAGTAGTATAAATATTTTTCTTAGAAAACTATTCGGCATAATTGTTTTACCGGCAATATTCTTTTATGCTGCTTTAACTTTAGGCTTTATAGCAAGTCCCGAAGCCCATATTAATAGGGCTATGTGGATTGAAAGCTCCATCAAAATAAACTCCTATCTTAAGTTATCTAAAAATCTAAATTCAAAAAGGGAGAACACTTTACAAGACAACAATTACTTGCCCGTACTACCTTCAGTAAAAGATTCAACCGATAAAATAAAATCAATGGGTTCCTTTAAGGTTCTTCCCGATTCGGTATTAAAAATAATTGAACCTGTTAAAATGAATGAAGATTCTCTTCAACTTCTGCAAATGTCAATTGATTCAACAGCAAGATTAGAGAACTTAAAGTATAAGCCTAAGTATTTTCCATTTGTAAAATTTGAAGATAGAAAAATATCTCCTCTTTTTCTGCAACCATCTGCGACATACAGAACAAGGACTATCGATATAGATTCAACCGGAAAATATGTAATTATAAAAGAATCCATCTATGGTATTCAATCAAAGATTCTGCTAAAGATTCCTATAGATGAATACATCAATCTTAAGTTAAGAAGTAACCAGGTAAACGAATGGGGAAAATTGGTTGGTAAATATGAAGTTAAATCATCTACAAAGGAACTGGGTCAACTAATAAAAAATATTACAAATTTTGAAATACCATTACCCAGTGTTGGGGTTTTAAGTATTTTTGGACCACCTAAGATAGGTCTGAAAATTGGAGGAGCTGTTGACATTCAGGGTTCTTTTAAAACTGAAACAACCCAGGGTGTAGCTATTTCACAACTCGGCAATACAAGAAGTACCCCTAATTTTAAGCAGCAGGTACAAATTAATGTAAAAGGAACAATCGGAGATAAGCTGAATATTAATGCAGATTGGAATACCGAACGTACATTTCAATACGAGAATCAGCTGAAAATAAAATATACCGGGTATGAAGATGAAATTATACAAAGTATAGAAGCCGGAAATGTTTCTCTTCAAACATCCCCTTTAGTTGG
>DRJC01000169.1 GCA_011052365.1 Ignavibacteria bacterium | reverse complement strand
TAATCTTTAGATCATTCTTTTTAAGTAAAAATGATCGCATCCTTCTTACTTTGCTTGATATATATAATAAATTATTTGCAAGATATTATGCCTCATCTTTTAAATAGCGTAAACACAACTTGCATCATTTCTTAGAGGCTTAAGAATATTTGGAGTGAATAAAACCCCCGTTTTATTTGCACAAATTAATTTAACTTAATTATGGTTCAAAACAAAGAATTGGTCTAATTTTTTAGAAAAAAGTTGAAGGCTAGAAAGTTCAATGTTCGAGGTTGAATTCGTCTACGCCAATGCTTCCGCCTTCGCCCGCTTCGGCGAACAGGAAGTAGAAAAGGTGAAAAAAAATTATAATTAGTAAATCATCAATAATCAATTATAAATTCTCAAACTCATCTTTAGAAATCAGCTTCATCGCAAGCGGAAAAAGCGTTTCGTCTTCCCTGTAAATGTGAAGTCTCATTATTTCAACTATTTCTTTGCCCTGGTTGTAAGCGTATTCAAATGTCAATTCCCGTGAAGTTCTGTCCTGCATACGTGAACCGAGTCCCAAAAAATTTAAGCAAAGTGAACCAAGTTGTGCAACCTGAATATGTTCTGCTTCCATTATATCAACTCCGGTTTTGGGCACTTCATCACCGCTGTGCTCACCGGATTCAATAAGTCTTTTGTGGAGAAGAGGGAAGAGTTGCTTTTCTTCTTTTTTGTTGTGCTCAGGTGTGTTAACATCTAAGAAAGAAAATAATTCTTTAAAGCTCTTATTTATGTTGTCGTTAAATATCCATTTATTTTGTTGCCACTCAGTAAGTGCTTCTTCAAAATTATCAAGGACTTTTACAAATACTTTGTGTTCGTCCATTAATTTTTGAAGCAGGGGATACATATCTTCATAAGGGACGGGATCAACGGTTGACGGTGCAAATGCTTCCGGTGGATCCATCGGAGACATCTCTTCTATATCACTGTCTTTTTCTACAAATCTTTTTATCGGGTCATCTGTGTTCATAATTTATGCCTGTCCGTCTACTGACGGAATTGATGATTTATTATTTATTATTGTGCCATTTAAGGATTTTTAATCTCTGCATTTTTACGAGTGTAATAATACCAATTTAATATTAAACAAATAGCGTAATAGGCAGCAAATCCGTAAAGTGCGTATTCGGGTGTACCGTTTTTAATTTGCTGTCCAAAAACTTTCGGAATTATAAAAGCACCGTATGCAGCAATTGCGGATGTCCAGCCAAGTACGGGTCCCGCTTGTTCTTTGCTAAAAATATAAGGGATACTTCTAAATGTAGAACCGTTTCCAATACCGGTAGTTATAAATAGAATCATAAAAAATATGAAGAATGGCCACCAATATATTTCAGGTGTTGCACTATTCTTTGCTAATACAACAAAATACGCTACAAATAAAGTAGCAATTATCTGTGCAATAGTGCTGTAACCTGTTACCTTTGAACCACTGTTTATTTTATCGGACAGCCAACCGCCTACAGGGCGTATAAGTGCACCTAAAACCGGACCTATAAAAACCCACATTAAAAAATTTGGTGCGTTAGGATTCACGTACGATGGATCAGCAGAATTGGAATACACAAAAATATCCTGACTTAATTTTGGGAATGCAGCTGAGAAACCAATAAAAGAACCGAAAGTCATTGTGTAAATTATTGTCATAATCCAGTTGTGCTTATTGTTAAAGATTGCAAACTGTTTATTCAGATTTTCTTTTATTTCTCCGGGTGTTGCATATTTCATCAAAGCGACGGCTACTATAATAACAACAGGGAGTACAATCCACATATTTATTTTCAGACCAATTAATAAATAAGCGCCCAAAACTGCAGCAATTAGTCCAAGTAAAATTAAGTATAGTGTTTTTGTAACACCTTGAAAAGTACTTGGAAGTTTTGGTGTACCGGTAATTACATTGTTCATCCAGAAGAATGCGGCAATAGTAGCAATGACTAAAAGAGGAACCCAAACCCATCCGGCATTTTGAATTCCCGAAAGACCCTGACCTACAACTTCGGCACCACCTTTACCGATAGCACTGAATAAAAAGATACCCATCACCCAGGGGATTGTCTTCTGCATAATACCAACGCCAAGATTTCCTATACCTGCATTTAACCCGAGTGAAGTGCCCTGCATTCTCTTGGGGAAGAAATAACTTATGTTACTCATCGAAGAAGCAAAATTGCCTCCTCCGAATCCCGATAAAGCGGCAAAAATTGCAAAAGTCATATACGAAGTATTAACATTTTGTAAAGCAAAACCTACACCGATTGCAGGAATAAGTAGTAATCCCGTTGTAACAAAAATTACGTTTCTACCGCCGCCGAGAGAAATTAAAAATGAATTCGGAATTCTGAGGGTAGCGCCTGCAAGTCCCGCAATTGCCGGAAGAGTATAGTATAAGCTATTTATATCCTTTAATTTTGCGGTTATTTCTGCAGGGTTCATATTAGCAGTAATCATTCCAAAGTTATAACCGAACTCTTTCATTTTTGTCGCAATAATACTCCACATTATCCACACTGCAAAGGCAAGCAGCAAGGCAGGAATTGAAATCCAAAGATTCTTTGTTGCTATTTTTTTTCCGCTTGAATCCCAGAATTGTTCGTCTTCAACTCTCCAGTCACTGATATTAATTTTAGACATCAAAGGCTCCTTTAATTATAAAAACCATTTTTATTGACTATGTTTTGGACTCATTTCAATATGTTCCAGAGCTTCGGGTGCTTCTTCCTTTATTAAAGCTTCAGTTGAACGATGCAGCCATATTAAACACACAGCCGATAATAACAACATAAACATCCAGGAACTTGTCCATAAACCGGTGCCCTCTAATAAATAACCGAATATAATAGGTCCGAAGAAACCCCCAAGTCCACCCAATACTCCTACCATTCCACCAACCACGCCTACTTCTTCAGGGAAATGATCGGGAATTAATTTATAAACACCGGCTTTGCCTATTCCCCAAATACTACCGATTAAAATTATTAATATAGCAAATATCCAAACATTTGCCTGGAAATAAATTCTTGTTACACCTTTTGCGAGTAATTCTTTTTTATTTACTTTATCGCCGACTTTAACAACCGGCTCTTGCCATACTTCTTTTGTAGGCAACACTAAAAGTTGATCATCATTAATTTCACTCTTATTCGATTTGGAAATAACTGTGTATGTTTTATTACCCACTTGAATCTCTTTATCGGAAATAGAAGTTACTATTCCTGCTTTTTTATTCATTATGCCTCTTCCGGGAGAATAAATTTCCATCCTTGGTATAGTAAGCATTAAACTAATTATTACTGAAGCTGAAAGAACAAGAAACAAAACCTTTCTTGCACCCCATTTATCGGACATCCAACCTCCAATAGCGCGGATAACCCCGGACGGGAAACTGAATAAAGCGGCAAATAAACCTGCCGTTACTAAGGGGAGATAGTAAACATTTACAAAATAGGGGACTAACCATTGTGAGAATGCTACAAAGAATCCGAAAACAAGAAAATAATATAATCCAAATCTCCAAACCCGGACATCTTTTAAAGGATGTAAAAGTTGTTTAACGGTTTTGTTGTGGGCAGCAGGCTTTTTATTTTCCGTAAAGATTAGAAATATAATCCCCATTACAAATAGAGCAATAGCATAAATTACCGGTAAATTTCTCCATCCTTCAATGTTGGCTCCATTGTCTGTTAAACTTTTTAATATAGTCGGAGCTAAAAGAGTTGTAAGTGCGGCACCTGCATTTCCTGCCCCAAAAATTCCAAGTGCTCTGCCCTGCCAATGTTTTGGATACCATACGGAAGTGTACGCAATTCCTATTGCAAAACTTATACCCGTTAATCCGAAACCGAAACTTGCAAGTGCAAACCAAAAAAAACTATTTGCATAAGAAAGTAAAAACATCGGGATAGCACTAAAAATTAATAACCCTGCATAAATAGGTTTACCGCCGTACTTATCAGTTAAAATGCCGGCAGGCAGTCTGAATATTGCACCGGCTAAAACAGGAATACCCATTAGCCATCCAATCTCGATAGGTCCCCAGTTAAACACTTGGTTATCTACTAAAAATGTTACCAATACGCCGTTAAGCATCCAGGCTGCAAAACAAATAGTAAAGGCAAAAGTATTGAAGAACAAAATTTTGTGGGCTTTTTTTGTAACAGTTGCTTCCATAATTCTTTTTCTTTAAGGTTGTAAAAAAAAAATAGTATTAGATTATTACAAATAGAAGTTCAAATTTTATCAGATTTTTATACTCAATTATTTTGTGATTTTGTTACAGTCCATGGTGATTTGGGATCACGTACTTTTTTCCTGTCCCAATACCAAATAACTTTTTGGTATGGTCTCCATATATAATGCAAGGGAGGAACCAACAAGTGAACCAATCTTGTAAATGGAATGAGAAGAAATATTACAAATGCAAGTGATACATGAAGTTGAATAACCAAAGGCATACTGGATACAGCATCAATATTTGGATTTAAAGTAAAGATAGACCAAAGATAAGGGGTTAAAACTGCAGCGAACCATGAAGAGCCCCAACGGAATCCATAAGCAATCCAAAGTCCCAAAATAATTTGGATGATAAGTAGCGATTCAATTATTAAATCCATCTTGCTTGTTACAACTCTGATTCTAACATTTGTATTACGTCTTATGAAAAGATTTAACATTCCAACCAGGACACTGAGTCCAAAAATGAACCCGGAAACTTCTAAAATGATTAATCTTAACGGTTCGCTATTCCACGCTATTACGGTACCGGGAATAAGGAAGGCAATTAAATGACCGAAGAATAAAAATAACAATCCCCAGTGGAATGGAACCGAACCCCAGAAGAGTTTTCGTCCTTCTAAAAATTGTGACGACAATGATGAAAATTTAAACTTGGTGCCTTTGTAACGGTAAATTGTTCCGATTAAAAATACCGTTAAAGCAACATAAGGCAATGCGATAAATAGGAAGTTATTAAGTGTATTCATTTTAAAAAAGTATTTTGTTATTAATCAATTTTTATTTCTGTAATAATTGAATCCGTAAAGCTTGTATCACCATGTTCTTCAAGCAAAACAGATGAATTGAAATCTTCTTCTAAAACTTTTTGTATAATTAGTAATGGTTTTAGAAAGATCCGCCCGTAGTTTTCGGGCTGTTCAATAAGTGTCTTGTACTTTCTTTTGTAAACATTATTTTTCATATTAATGCTTTTCACTTCAAATTCTTTAATTATTTTGGCAAGAGCAGGAAGTATAATTATTTCGACTAATTCATTTCTAAACTCTTCATCCGTAATTTTAGGAAGAAGTTTTAATAAATTGGGTAAATAATCTGACAGTTCATTGCCGCAATCATTGTTCACTTTTTTATGTTCTTTACTCAAGTTTACTAATAGTTCACCTCTTTTATAATCATCACCGAAAAGGACATAACCAATATCCAAAGTGGTAACCGCCTGAATATCAAACGTGCGTAAGTATAATTCTTCAACTTTTTCCAGTGGTGTAGTATTAAGGAATTGAGAAAATTCGTTGAAGATAGAAAGAGTAACAGTATCGTATCCGGTTAATGATTTTTCCGCTTCTTTAACCTTGTTGAAAAAATCAGCTCGTGGATAATCAACGATATATGCTAATTTTTTGTAATGATTTAAATTTCCATTTTTCATCATTATTAAATTCCCCTAACCGGTTTTTCTTTAAAACCGAATCCTGTTGAACCTTTTACATCTGCTGTATCTTCAAGCATTTCAATTGCCTGCTCTCTGTGTGACGGAGGAATTACAAACCTGTCGTCAAATTTAGCAAGAGATGTTAAATAGTAAATAGCATCGGCTTCTTCGGCAGTTAAACCTGCATCACTTAAAGCGGCGCTTACTTTTTCTTCACCAAGGTCGCCTACGGTAACACCTCTTCTGTGCATTCTAACAGCCATCATTTTTTTAAGTATTTTTGATATTTTTTCCGTATCGCCCGCACTAAATAAATTAGCCATATACTGTAACGGAAATCTTGCATTATCAATTGTTCCCCAGAGTTCTTCCGTGGAAGTATCGTATAACCAATCATCATCCCATCTTTTAGCTATCGGGTCTAATTTATTGTTTTGTTTTTCATTTTTTACTGCACTGAGTGAAGCCATAACAGGTAGCATTGGCGGAACGTAAAACAACATCGGCATTGTTCTGAATTCAGGATGCAGAGGAAGTGCCAATCCCCATTCTTTTACAAATTTATAAACAGGGGAGTTTTGTGCGGAATGAATTGTTGAATCAGCTATTCCGTTTGCTTTTGCTGCTTTAATTACTTCCGGATCGTTAGGGTCTAATAATATATCCAATTGACTTTCAATTAGATTATTCTCATCAGCCGATGCTACTTGTTCAATTTTATCGGCATCGTAAAGCATAACTCCGAGGTATCTAATTCTTCCAACGCAGGAATGCATACAAGCCGGGGCAACACCTGCTTCCAATCTTGGGTAACATAAAATACATTTTTCAGATTTACCTGTACTCCAATTATAGTATGCCTTTTTATACGGACAGGCAGTTATACACATTCTCCAAGCACGGCAGACTTTTTGATTTATTAAAACTACTCCGTCTTCTCCACGTTTGTATATTGCACCCGAAGGACAGGAGGCAACACAAGCAGGATTTAAACAGTGATTACAAATTCTCGGCAGATAAAAGAATGCCATTTGTTCCAATTGAAACATTGCATCGCGTTCTGCCGGTGATAGATTTTCTAAGTTCGGGTCTTTTCTCGCATAATCAGGTGTACCGCTTAGGTCGTCATCCCAATTGGGACCTGCCTTAATATCAATTGGTTTTCCGGTAACCAATGAAACAGGTCTTGCCGTAGGCTGATCATCTTGAGCAGGGGATTCAATTAAGTTTGAATATTTGTAAGTCCACGGCTCATAATAATCATCCATCACGGGTAAATTAGGATTGTGAAAAATGTTTTTCAATCCTTTGAATTTGCCTGCACCTTTAAGTCCTATTGTGTCGGCACCTTCCTTCTTTTCCCAACCACCTTTGTAAATGTCTTGGTCTTCCCATTTTGTGGGATAACCTGTACCGGGTTTTGTTTCGACATTATTCCACCACATATATTCGGCACCTTTTCT
>DRJC01000168.1 GCA_011052365.1 Ignavibacteria bacterium | reverse complement strand
TTAGCAATATTCGTAGGCTTTGAATTGATAACCAAAGTTCCTCCTACACTACACACACCTCTTATGTCCGGTTCCAATGCAATTTCCGGTATTACTATTGTCGGTGCATTGTTAAGTGCCGGAGCAGAGGAATTTACAATCAGTACAATTCTTGGTCTTATAGCAGTAATCTTCGCAATGATAAATGTTGTGGGTGGTTATTTAGTTACCGACAGAATGCTAAAAATGTTCAAAAAAAAGGTGAGATGACAAATGAATATAGCCATTGAAATTACATACCTGGTATCATCAATATTCTTTATTTATGGTATTAAGAAATTAAGTTCCCCCAAAACAGCAAGAAGAGGAAATCTTTATTCCGCAATCGGAATGCTGCTGGCTATTGTAGTCACTTTATTAGATCAAAATGTTTTGACTTTTGAGTGGATTATAATAGGTGGAATTATCGGTTCTTTAATCGGTGCGGTATTAGCACTCAAAATTAAAATGACGGGAATGCCGCAAATGGTCGGTTTGTTAAACGGATTCGGAGGCGGTGCTTCTTTGTTAGTTGCTCTTTCAGAATATTATAAACTTTCAACTGTTATGCCGGTAAATACGGGCATTGCCATTGTTCTTAGCTTATTAATCGGTAGTGTAACTTTTACCGGTTCGTTAATTGCATTCGGTAAATTGCAGGGATTGGTAACAGGTAAAGTTGTACATTATTTCGGACAACACTTAATAAATGTTCTGTTGTTTTTGTTTGTGATAGTTGCCAGCATTGTTGTGGTAATTAATCCCGAAATGAGCACATTGGTTCTTATCATTACCGGTGTGTCGTTATTACTTGGTGTATTGCTTGTTCTTCCAATCGGCGGAGCAGATATGCCGGTTGCAATATCTTTGCTTAACTCATACTCCGGACTTGCAGCCGCAACAACGGGTTTTATTTTGGAGAATAATGTTTTAATTATTGCCGGTGCATTAGTCGGTGCTTCCGGTATCATTCTAACACTTATTATGTGCCGGGGAATGAACCGTTCACTTATGAATGTTGTCTTAGGCGGATGGGCAAATGCAGGTGCTTCTGACGGTGCGAGCGTTAGTGGAGAAGGTCCTAAAGGTGATGTAAAATCTGTTGATGCTGAAGAACTTGCAATGATACTTGAGGTAGCAAGCAATGTAATTATTGTCCCCGGTTACGGAATGGCAGTTGCACAGGCTCAACACGCTGTAAGGGATTTGATGTTGGCACTTGAAGACAAAGAGATAGATGTAAGGTTTGCCATTCACCCTGTAGCCGGTAGAATGCCGGGACATATGAATGTACTTCTTGCCGAAGCAAACGTTCCTTACGATAAATTATTTGCGTTGGAAGATATCAATAACGATTTTGCCAATACCGATGTTGCTATTGTGATAGGCGCAAACGATGTTGTAAACCCTGCTGCAAGGCACGACAAAAATAGTCCCATTTACGGTATGCCGATATTAAATGTTGATTATGCAAAAACAGTTGTAATAAATAAACGTTCGTTAAATCCAGGTTATGCCGGAATTGGAAACGAATTATTCTTTGGAGATAATTCACTTATGTTCTTTGGCGATGCAAAAGAAGCTATCGGTAAATTAACATCAGAGATAAAAAAACTTTAGAATCTTCCAAGAAGAACTTTTTTGATTTAAGGCTGTACAATTAAATTGTGCAGTCTTATTTTATATTAATAATATTTTAGTATTTGCCAAAGTCTCTTAAAACACTTATCATTAGGTATTGTAAAAGATTTACTTAAAATTATTTTAATAAATTAAGTGGTAATAAATGAAATTTGATTGGGAATCATATATAGGACAAACTCTTAACGTAACAATGCACGAAAATTACGGCATTACATCCGACCCTAAATCCGATACACCTATTTACGAGATAGTTTTCAAATCGGGTAAATTAGTTAATGCCTATGAAAACGGTATCTTATTGGAAACCGAAAGAGAAGAGACTAAAGTTAAAATATATATTCCGCTGTCATCAATTAAATGTGTGGAAATATTTAACTTTTAACCAGATGAAATTTTTTCTTTTCGTATTTATTTTTTGTTTACCGTTTTTTTCTTTTATGGTTTTTCCTCAAACTATAAAAATTAAAAGCCTGCAAGCTTATCCCAACAACTCCCCTGATAAATTACCCATTCTTGTTATGAGCAAAAACAGGAATGATAAAATCACTATAGAATTTGATGTACAAGCAAATGACCAGCCAAATTTAATTGCTGTTTTTCGGTTTAGCGATAAAAACTGGAAACCTTATGATAATTTATTTTTGGCGAATCAAGGCGGGGACAGGGGATATAGATTTTCAACATCAATTCTACCCAATACTGTAGAAGAAGCAAATTATCATTATAAAGGTCGTTTCCCTACAAAAAAAGGTTTTGTAAGTTTTCCTTTTTCGGGTAATTGGAGATATTACATTACCGATTACAGCGACACATCCTTGGTTTATGCTGAAGGAAAATTTTATGTTGTATACAACAAAGTACCCTTGAGTAGTTCAATAAAAGAAGATTATTTAGAAGGTACGGATCTTTTCCCGACTGAGTTGAATAAGGTTTTTAATATTACAACTAAATTTTATCTCCCGAAAGATTTTTTCCCCGGTTATGTAGATGAAGTAAGAATTATTGAAAATCAAAAAATAAATTATCCATACACAATTGACAGAAAATTTAATACAATAAAAAGACAGTATTATTGGAATGCCGATAGGAAGTTCACTTTTACCGCAAGAGATATTCAGCCCGGAAACGAATATCGCCAGGTAAATTTAATGAATGTTAACCGTTTCAATTCAAAAGATGTTTCTGCACAATACAGGGGAATTGAATATTCCCGTTTTTTTCAGCAGGGTAAAAAAGATTTAAACGGGGGAGAGATCTTAAAAAATTTCAGAAATAGTTTTGCCACGTATTTAAATGTTAAATTCTCGTTTAGAGCACCCGATGATCTTTACGGTGATGTTTATCTTGTTGGGGCTTTTAATAATTGGACAATACTTGATTCATACTTAATGAATAAAAACTATGACCTTTATACATTAACTATTCCTTTAAAAAGAGGAATTTACGACTATCAATATATCGACGCTGTGGATAACGGTAAGGGCAAAATCAACTACGACTGGCTCGTCTTTGAAGGCAACAGCTTTGAGACTTCAAACGAGTATCACATATTTTTATATTACAACGAACCTGATTTGGGTGGGTATGACAGAATAATCGGTTATACTTTAATTAAAAGCAAATAAATATGGATGAAATTAAAATTGGTGTAATAGGCACGGGACATCTCGGGAAACTTCATACTAAAATGTATTCACAAATTGATGCGTGCGAATTAATAGGTGTGTATGATATCAACTTGGAGGAAGCAAAACTTACAGCTCAAGAGTTCGGAACTAATAATTTTGAAGACTTGAATGATTTGTTGGATTCTGTAAATGCTGTTTCAATCGCTGCTTCTACCAGCTCACATTACGATCTTGCGAAAGAGTGTTTAGAAAAAGGTCTGCATGTTTTTGTTGAAAAACCTATTACCGCAACAATTCCCCAAGCCGAAGAATTGGTTAGCATAAGCAATCAAAAAAGTTTGAATCTTCAGGTTGGGCATATTGAAAGGTTTAATCCTGCTTTGCTTGCATTGGAAAAATATATTTCAAATCCATTGTTTATACAGACCGACAGGTTAGCACAATTTAATCCACGTGGGACTGATGTTGCTGTAGTTTTGGATCTAATGATACACGACATCGATGTAATCTTGAGCCTGATAAAAAGTAAAGTAGTAAGTGTAGAAGCAAGCGGTGTTGCGGTTGTCTCGGACAGTGTAGATATTGCGAACGCAAGAATAAAATTTGAAAACGGTGCTGTTGCAAATGTAACTGCCAGCAGAATATCTCAAAAGAAAATGAGAAAGATGAGAATATTTCAAAAAGATACTTACCTTTCACTCGATTTTATTACAGGTACGTCTGAAGTGTACAGATTAATTCCTGCGGAAGAAAAAACGGATTCTCATTTTATTTCATTCGGAGAAATTGGAGTTGGAGAACATAAAAAGAAAGTTGTTTATGAACAACCCCAGATAAAGGAAGTAAACGCTCTTAAATATGAATTGGAACTGTTTGTAAAATCTATCCGTGAAAAAACGAAACCTGTTATTTCAGGAGAAGACGGGCACAGAGCTTTAAGAATTGCCGAACTGATATTAAATAAAATTGAAGAATCCAGAAAGCAAATTAATGAATAAAAAAAAATATTTTATTTTAGTTCTTGTTTTTGCATTTGCCGGGTGCGGCATTGTAAAGGAAATAACTAATTTATCCAGATTACAATTCAGGCTTGCAAATATTGAGTCAATAAAAATTGGCAGTGTAACTCTCACCAACAAAACTTCGATTAGAGATTTAAGTTCTTTGGATGTTTTAAAACTTTCAGCTTCATTTATAAGAGGAAATATTCCGCTTGAATTTGTTTTGAATGTTGAAGTAAAAAATCCTAATGCTGAAAAAAATGCATCATCAAAATCTGATTTTAAAATTAGTTCTTTTCCGTGGCGTTTATTGATAAACGGAAGAGAAGCGATTACAGGAAATATTTCATCCCCCGTCAATATACCCGGGAACAAAGGTATATCTTATATTCCTGTGGGCGTTAAATTTAATCTTGTAAAATTTATAAAAGATAAAGGATATGAAGGCTTAATTGATCTGGCACTTAATCTTGCAAGACAAAAAAGTTCGCCCACTCAATTAGAGTTATTTGCCAAGCCTGTAATCACCACTCTGTTGGGTAATATTAATTATCCGGGGGAGCTTAAAATTATAAGTCTAAATTATACTAATTAACTATAACCAAAATTATTTCAATAAAACAGAAGCGAGAAAATGAGTAACATTAAAACAAAAAAAGGTAGAATAGGAATATTAACCGGTGGCGGAGATGTACCGGGACTTAACCCGGCAATCAGATCAATTACAATCAGAGCTTTAAGGGAAGGTTATGATGTGATCGGCATAAAACGAGGTTGGGGAGGTTTGGTCGATATCATTAGGGAAATAGATGCCGATAACAGCGGAAGCATAGTAAAACTAACAGAAGAAATAGTAAATAAAACCGGAAGAACAGGCGGAACATTTCTGCATACTTCCAGAACAAGAGCAAGCCATGTACCGGCTAAAAACATTCCTCATCATTTACGAGAAGTTTATAAAGAAGAAATGAATGATCTTACACCCGAAGTATTAAAAAATCTGGATTTTCTGGGTATTGATTATTTAATACCAATTGGCGGAGATGATACTTTAAGTTACGGTGTTCATCTGCACGATCAAGGCGTAAAAGTAGTTGCAATACCAAAGACTATGGATAATGATGTTCCCGGAACCGATTACTGTATTGGTTTCAGTACCTGTGTTACACGAACCCTTGAAATGACTCACAACCTAAGAACTACAGCAGGCTCTCACGAAAGATTTTTAGTAATAGAAGTCTTCGGAAGATATGCCGGATTTTCAGCGTTGCTTCCAACAATGGCAGGTGCAGCAAACAGGTGTATAATTCCCGAATATAAAGTTGACATAGAAAGGCTGACTGAATTATTAGTAGAAGACAGGTTTACTAATCCAAGCAAATATTCGGTTGTTTTGGTTTCTGAAGGAGCTACGTTCGAAGGTGGCGAAATGGTTTTTAAAAACCAGGCTAAAGATATGTTTGGTCACAAAAAACTCGGTGGCATTGGTGATTTGATATCTGCGGAACTAAAAGAACTTTCTCCAAAGTTTAACCACGGCAAAAGAATAAATGTTATTAACCAAAGATTAGGATATTTGGTAAGAAGCGGTGTGCCCGATGCTTTAGATTCTATCGTTCCTATGGCTTACGGTAATTTGGCATTGGATCTTATTCTAAAAGGTATAACCGGAAAATTAGTGACACTTAAAAATGGTAGGTACGGGAACGAAGACTTAAAAATTGTAACAAGTTACAAAAAATTAGTAGATGTAGAAAAGTATTACAATACAAAAAGATTAAGACCTAATTATAAAAGCTTCAATGATAAACCGTTTCTTATAATGACAAGCGATATGTGAATGTATTAAATGGATATCAAAAAAAAACTATTTATTATGATATCCATTTCCTTTTTTAGGGATAGATAATCTTAACAATTCTTTAAAAATTAATTCATATTAATTTCAATCCTACATAGATTTGATTATTTTTCAATTAAAAAAATAATTTTATGGACAAAGAGAAATATGCTCTTGGTGTAGATATCGGCGGGACAAATATAAAACTGGGAATTGTATCCGAAACGGGGGATATAATTTTCAGTACTATGCTTCCTACCAACAGGGAAGATGGACCCGATGAAGTGATGTTTCAATTGAAGAAAGGAATTAAAGAAACTATTTCCCAAAATGAATTAGATATTATCGGTATCGGGATTGGAGCGGCAGGTTCTGTTTCATCAGAAAAAGGCACTGTATCTAATCCGCCGAATATTCCGGGTTGGGGTGTAGTAAATGTAGTTGATATTATTAAGAAAGAATTTAACCTGCCCATTTGTATTGATAATGATGCTAATGCCGCTGCAATAGGCGAAATGTTATACGGAGCAGGTAAGGAATTTAATTCATTTGCTTTGGTTACTCTCGGTACGGGAGTGGGAGGCGGGCTTATCTTAAACCGTAAAATCTATCAAGGTGATTTTGGTGCAGCGGGTGAGATTGGTCATATCAGCATTGATTACAACGGAAGATTATGCAATTGCGGTTCAAAAGGATGTGTCGAAGCGTATGTCGGAAACCATTACCTTGTAGATATTGTAAAAGAGGAACTGCCGGAACATCAGGATTCAATAATATTGAAGTTAATTAATAATAATACCGATTTATTAACACCTAAAATTATATGCGAAGCCGCCGTTGATGGAGACGAATATGCTTTGTTCGTAATTGAGAGAACGGGCTTTTATGTCGGTTCTGCACTATCTTCTGTAGGTAATTTACTGGATATAGATACTTTTATAATTGGAGGCGGAGTTTCTGCATTTGGACAACCGTTATTAAATTCCATAAGAAAAACATTAAAAGATAAAGTTTTAAAAACATTAAAACATAGAATCAAAGTTTATCCTGCTCAATTAAAAAACGAAGCAGGAATTGTCGGCTCTTCGTCATTGATTTTTTATAATTCATAATTTATAATTTTGAATGAGCATTGCATAAATGAGTTTATTCATTAAACCGAATTACATACTTGCGATTTCTATTTTGTTTTTTCTGAGCGGTAATTTTATCTTTGCTCAATCAAGTACTTCGTTAAAAAATCCGAATTCCGATACGCTTATTGTTAAAAAGATTAACACCGATACTTTATTCACAAAATCATCAAATCCTTCCACTGTCGATACAATTATATATGCAAGCTCCCGGGATTCATTAATACTAAAAGTTAACGAAAAAAAGATGAACTTATACGGTAAGAGTGAGATTAAATTTAAATCCACTGATTTGAAAAGTGCCGTTATTTATGTCGATTTTAACACGTACTCATTAAAAGCGAGAGGAATTGTATCCGACAGTATCCCAGGTAGAATAATTGGGAAACCGGTTCTAATTGAGGGTAGCGATTCTTACACAGGTAGTAAAATAGATTACAATTTTAAAACTACAAGAGGAATGATAACCGCCGCAAGAACATCTGAAGGAGATTCATATTTCACAGGTGAAAAAATTCATAAAGTAAATAGCAACACATACTTTATAGCTGACGGAATTTACACAACTTGCAACCACAATCCGCCGCATTATTATTTTTATTCCCCTAAAATGAAAATGGTACAAAATGAACAGATTGTTGCAAGGTGGGTTTGGCTTTATTTGGGGGGCGTTCCTTTCCCGGTACCTTTGCCTTTCGCGGTTTTTCCAATTCGTTCCGGACGGCGTTCGGGTATTATAATACCTGCTATCGGAAATGATGCAAGATTCGGGCAGTACTTATCTCGCTTCGGATATTATTGGGCAATAAACGATTATATGGATATAAATCTTACAGCCAATTATTACACCCGTGGTAGTTTCAGCCTGTCAAGTAGATTCAGATATGTTAAAAGATATGATTACAACGGAAGTTTTCAGTTAGGGTATAAATATTTTATAAAGGGAGAATCAACGGATCCGGATAGGACAGAATCCCAAAATTGGCAGATAAGATGGCGGCATACTCAAAAAATTAATCCAACATTGAGATTGGATGTAAACATAGATTTTGCTTCTTCAAATTATCTTAACCTGACAAGTATTAATCTTAGCCAGGTTTTGAGGAGAGAAATTGTATCAAATGCAACATTATTTAAAACCTGGGAAAAATCGGGTAACAGTCTTGCAATAAATTACAGCAGGCGTCAGGTGCTTAAAACAAACAAAATAAATGAAGTAATACCCAGTGTTAGATTCAGTAAAGCTCAAAGTTATCCCTTCAAAAAAAGTAGTGATTACAGCCGTCAAAAGTGGTACGAACTTTTCGGCTATAGTTATAACGGGCAGTTTAAAATTGAAAGGAATAGAACGGGGGGTGGGTCGAATTCAAGAGGAGGATTTCTTCACACTATTTCAGCGAGTATGTCGCCTAAAGTAGGACACTTTAGTATTTCTCCAACTTTTAATTATCAGGAAAGATGGTACAACCGGAGAATTGAAAGAACTTTTGCAGGGATGAGTGTTGACAGTACCGATTCAATTGTTACTAAAGATGTAAAAGGAATAAATTTTGTTAGATCGTTCAGTGTGGGTATTTCAGCGTCTACAAGATTTTACGGAATGTTTAAACCGAATATTCTCGGTATTGCGGCAATAAGACAAACGGTAAATCCAAGTATATCTTATAGCTACCGACCCGATTTTTCATCTCCCAAATGGGGGTACTACGGAACGTATGTAAATTCAAGGGGAGAAACAGTAAAGTATGATAAATATACAAGGGAAATATACGGAGGTGCTCCTGCCGGCGAAAGTCAGAGTATTTCATTCAGCATCGCTAATGTATTTGAAATGAAAACTAAAGTTGATCCCACTGATACAACCTCAAAAGAAAAGAAGATACGGCTTTTAAATTTATCAGCCGGTCTAAGTTACAATTTTGTTGCTGATAGTATGAAGCTTTCCAATTTATTCGTAAGCTATAGAACGCAGGTAGGAACTTTATTCAACTTTTCGGGTTCATCGAGTTTTACTTTTTATGATTATGTTGAGGGGGTTGGTCCTGTGAATAAATTCTTAATCAATGAAGGAAAAGGTCTGTTCAGGATGACAAGTCTTAATCTTTCAATTTCAACTCGCCTTGCTGGAAGTAAATCAAAAGACGGCGTTAAGAAAGATAGTACTAAACAAAAGGATGCGCTGTCTCTAATTCAGGAAAGCAACGTAATAACAAGGGGCTTGTATACAGAGAGAGAAACGGATTTTTCAATACCATGGAATGTTTCTTTAAATTTTAATTATTCTATATCTAAACCCACTCCGTCTAAATCTAATGTACTTGCAAATGTAAATGCCAATGTAAATTTCAATTTAACCCGTAATTGGAATTTGTCCTTTACCGGCAGTTATGATTTTGTAAATAAAAAAATTGTTGTACCTCAGATAAGAATATCCAGGGACCTTCATGCCTGGATATTAAATTTTATGTGGAATCCAATCGGTACATACAGGGGATACAGATTGGAAATAAAAGTAAAAGCACCGCAGCTCTCCGACTTGAAACTTACAAAGAGAGACCAGTTCTTCAGCGGAAGGTAGGTCTGATTTATGAATTATTATTTATTATTTTATATTTGTTCCTGCCTGCTCCGTGATAACCAAGAAGCGATTGGGGGATAAGGGGGTATGGTTTGTAGAGTGGGTTTACCTCGTCGCTTTACAAAATTACAATTACTTTTTCAACAAAAGACCTTCGATGTTTTCCAAATTAAGTAAACGATATCATAAAGATTTTGGAAAATTAAAAGATGTAATATCGGAGGTTGCACTAACACTATTCATTGTTGTCACCGACCATTCGGCGACAATTACACAACTGTAAACCAATAAGATGTGTGCGAGAGGTTCAAGTTGTTTCTGCCACTGAATGGTCAGTGGCA